>JAJTCL010000391.1 GCA_021323255.1 Propionibacteriaceae bacterium
GAACAACAGTGATCCGCCGCAGCCATTTGACGTGCGCCATGCCGTACCAGCCGGGAACGATCAGCCTGAGCGGGGCTCCGTGCTGCGGCGGCAGCGGCGTCCCGTTCATCTCGTACGCCAACATGACCTCTTCGTCCATTGCTTCGGCAAGGGGTAGCGAGCGTTGGTAATCCTGCTCGAACCCTCGCTCGACGCCATGGTCGGAGGCGGTGAAGACGACCTCGACTGCACCGTCAGCAAGTCCCGCTTCTCCTAACAAGCCCGACAAAGATGTACCGCTCCAGCGGGCGGTGCCGACGGCTTCGGTCAGCCACGGTTGGCTGACCGGGCGCGGCAGCAGCTGCGCCCGACCATTTCCCGCGCACTCCAGCGTTACGACTGCCGAAATCCGAGGCCGGCTCCGGATGGCCTCAAGATCCAGTGACAACGGTGTATCGACAAAGCCGTCGATGACCAGCTCGAAAGTGATCGGATCGATGGCAGGAATGTCGTAGTGGGTCAGCAGGTAATGCAGTCCGGGCGGGGTGATGTCCCAACGCAGAGACTCCAGCGGCATCCCGTGGTTGCGGGCGGCCAGCTGCAGCTCGTCAGGCGAGATGCCCTCCTCGGGACTTGCCACTCGGGCAGGCGAACTGATGCTCTCGAGATCACTCGTCACCGTGGATCCTTTCGGCATTCACTGTAATCCCGCGCCTGTGATCGGCGGGCGGCTAACCCGCGCGAAGCAACGCACGGCCTGTGCGCCAGAAGGCCACCAAATCGGGAATGGAGGCGAACTCCGCAGCATCCCGAAGCGCGCCGAACGGCGCGTTCCAGAAGGGATCTGAATCATGATCGTGTGCGCTGACGTACGCGTACGGAGCCGGATGAGAGTCGTCACCTGGCGACGACCCGTACGAGCGATCGTCCAGCAAGATCGCTACGTCGAAATGCTCGGGCCACAAGATCGGCTGCTGGTCAGGATCGAGCATCCGCAGCGCGGCATCGCTGAACGCATACCACTCGAGGATGAGCCTGGTCGCTGCCGGGTCAAGATCAACAACATCATCCGGCTGCGCCCCACTGCCATCGCGATAGCCGATCGCCGGCGCTCCGAACTCAACACCCAGCTGATCAGCGAGATCGCTCATTAACCCAGCAGCGGGTACCCGCCGATCCCCAGCTAGCAGCTCCAGTCCCTCCAGCCGACGCTCGGGCCCGGCAGTTGTGCCAAAGCCACCTGCGGTCACCCGCAGCGCAATCTCGCCGGTCGCCTGATACTCAGGCCCGGCGAACAGACACTCGGCGATCCCATGCAACTGAAGTCGGGTTGCGACCAACGTCGCGCTGGTCGGTCTGGAATCGGGCTGATCCATGTCGACTCCTTCAGGCACGTGCTGACAGATTGCCCCGACTCCGCAGAGCAGAGTGCGAGTAGTCAGCAGTTTCCCCCAGGGCACGCCAGAGGATCATGCGGGGCCCCGCCTCTCACTCGCGGCTAGAGCGCCGCCGCAGCTTCGAGATCGGCAATGACGATCTTCTTCATCTGGAACAGCGCCTGGCTGACTCGCTCTGCTTGCGCGGGACTGACCCTGGAGAGCAGCTCCTCGAGTCGGGTTGGCACAACCTGCCAGGAGACGCCAAACCGGTCCTTGAGCCAGCCGCACATGGACTCCTCGCCGCCGCCCTCAGTCAGTGCGGTCCAGTAATGATCGACCTCAGCCTGGTCCTCGCACGGCACCATGAATGAGATGGATTCGTTGAAGGTGAACTCCGGGCCGCCGTTCAGGGCAACGAACTTGCTCCCGTTCAAGACGAAGTCGACGGTCATCGCCTGACCAGCCCGATCCCCGACCGGGTACGGCGTCACCTTCCCAACGCTCGAGTTCGGGAAGATCTCGGCGTAGAACTTCGCAGCCTCCTCGCCCTGGGTGTCGAACCACAGACATGTGGTGAACGCGTCCATCACTCACTCCTTATCGCTTGGTCTTTCAGACGATCTGTACGGCATCGCCCTCCTTAGGCCTAGACCGGCCGGGGCGGTCAAACTCATCGCACCTGCTGGCAGTAATTTCGGCCCCATGAGGTTGATGCAATGAAGATCACCTTCCAGCTTGGCGACATTACCGAACAACACGTCGATGCCATTGTCAACGCAGCCAACCACACCCTGATGGGCGGCGGCGGGGTTGACGGCGCCATTCATCGTCGCGGCGGTCCGGAGATCCTGGCTGAGTGCAAGAAACTGCGCGAGAGCCGGTACCCGGACGGGTTGCCGACCGGTCAAGCTGTCGCCACTACCGCTGGAGGGCTCAAGGCGCGCTGGGTCATCCACACGGTCGGGCCGACGTACGCCGCATCCAAGGACAAGTCGTCACTGCTCGCTGACTGCTTTCGCAATTCGCTGCGAATCGCCGACGAACTCGGTGTCGCCACCGTCGCGTTCCCGGCGATCTCGACCGGCGTGTATGGCTGGCCCGTCGATGATGCGGCTCGGATAGCGCTGGAAACAGTGCGGGGCAGCGATACCCGGGTGGATGAAGTGAGGTTCGTCCTCTTCGACCAGAGTGCCTACGACGCGTTCACCGCTCAGGCATCCAAGAGCGAGGGTTAGCCCCGGGGACCGCCCTATTGCCTGCATCCGCTCGCCGTAGGACCCTGGACTTGTGCGTACCCTCCTCAACATCATCTGGTTCGTCTTCAGCGGCGTTTGGCTCTGGCTCGCCTACATGCTGGCCGGGATCATCTGCTGTCTGTTGATCATCACCATCCCTTGGGGCATCGCCTCCTTCCGGATGGCAAGTTATGCCGTCTGGCCGTTCGGCCGGGAGTTGGTCGACAAGCCGAACTCAGGGATCTTCTCCTTCCTCGGCAATGTCATCTGGGTCATCGTCGCCGGCTGGTGGCTCGCGCTGACTCACATTGCCACCGGAATCTTGCTGTGCATCACGATCATTGGAATCCCGTTGGGACTCGCGAACTTCAAGCTGATCGAGGTCTCGCTGATGCCCCTCGGTAAGCAGATCGTCCGCAAGGATCGTCCGCAAGTCTCGCCCAGTGCAGATCCCGGTGGAGCGCCCAACTACTGGCGCACCTTCTCAAATGCCGTAATCGCCTGATCAAGATCATCGCGGGAGTGCGCTGCTGACATCTGAGTTCTGATTCTCGCCTTGCCTCGTGGTACCACGGGGTAGGAGAACGCTCGGACGTAGATCCCCTCGGCCAACAGCCGGTCGGCCATCTCGGCCGCCGCCGCCGCATCCCCGATCATGATCGGCACGATCGGATGATCAGATTCAGGAATCTCGAAGTGGCGCACAACCATCTCGGAGCGGAAGTACGCCGTATTCTCACGTAGCCGCTGCAACAGCTCGCCAGATGTCTCGAGCAGATCCAGCGTGGCAATGCCGGCAGCCGCGATGGCGGGGGCCAGGGAATTTGAAAATAGATACGGCCTTGAGCGCTGTCGCAGCATTTCGACGATCTCGGCATGGGCAGCGGTGTACCCTCCGCTTGCGCCACCCATGGCCTTGCCCAATGTTCCGGTCACGATGTCGACCCGGTCCTGGACGCCGAATAGCTCAGGTGTCCCAGCGCCGGTAGGCCCGACGAATCCCACAGCGTGAGAGTCGTCCACCATGACCAGCGCGTCATAACGCTCGGCAAGCTCGACAATGGCATCGAGAGGCGCTACATAGCCGTCCATGGAGAACACTCCATCGGTTGCGATCAGCCGATGCCTTGCCCCCTGTGATTCACGTAGCTTCGCTTCGAGGTCAGTCATGTCCCGGTTGGCGTAGCGCATCCGATTGGCCTTGCAGAGTCGTACGCCATCGATGATGCTCGCATGATTGAGCTCGTCGGAGATTACGGCATCTTCAGGACCCAGCAGTGTTTCAAAGAGGCCACCGTTTGCGTCGAAG
>JAJTCL010000056.1 GCA_021323255.1 Propionibacteriaceae bacterium
ACGGTGAAGCCGGCGGTGCGGGCTTGGTTGAGGTTGTGAGTGCCTTCGACGAGCCCGCCGGGTAGATAGATGTCGATCGTTAGCAGGGTGACTACTGCCATAACTGCACCGATCTCTAGCACGTTGGCCCACATCTGTGCGTCGATCACCCGGTCGGTGAGTCTCCGTGGTGGGCGGGCCATCACGTCCTCGGTTTCTGGGTCGACGCCCATCGCCAGGGCTGGGCCGGAGTCGGTGATGAGGTTGATCCACAGGATTTGAGTTGCCAGGAGCGGCAGTACCACCGCCTCACCGGTGCCGGTCAGTCCGATCGCGCCGGCGAAGACCACGCCGAGGAACACGGTAAGAACCTCACCCATATTGGAGGAGAGCAGGTAGCGGAGGAACTTTTTGATGTCGTCGAAGATCCCCCGACCCTCGCGAACTGCCTCCACGATGGTGGCGAAATTGTCATCAGCCAAAATCATGTTGGCCGCTTCTTTAGTGACCTCGGTGCCGGTCATCCCCATGGCGATCCCGATGTCGGCGGACTTCAGGGCCGGCGCGTCGTTGACGCCGTCTCCGGTCATGGCGACTATCTTCCCGTCGGCCTGCAGCGCGTCGATGATCTGCAGCTTGTGCTTGGGCGCGACCCGGGCGTATACAGAGGTTTCCCGTACCGCTTCAGCGAAGGCACGCTCGTCAAGACGGTCGAGTTCTTGGCCCGTCAAGGCGGCGGCGTGTTGGACGATGCCCAGGTCTGCCGCGATGCGGGCCGCGGTCTGCGGATGGTCCCCGGTGATCATCATCACCCGGATCCCGGCACGATGTGCCTCTCCGATCGCCACCGCAGCTTCGGGGCGGGGTGGGTCGATAATCCCCACTGTGCCGACGAAGATCAGGTCATGCTCCAGATCCTCCGACGGTTCGGCGCTCTCGCCCTCGGCAAGCGGTCGGTAGGCCACCGCCAGCGTACGGAGCGCATCCGCGGAGAGTTCGGCGACATCGGCCAAAATTTGCTGTCGGATCTGCTCGGTCAGCTCGACGACGTCGGTTCCTCTTCGGGCCCGGATGCAGCGTCCCAGCAGCACATCCGGGGCGCCTTTGGTGATCAGCACCAGCTGGTCGCCGTGCTCATGATCTTTTTCGATCGTGGACATGCGCTTGCGCTCGGAGGTGAACGGAATCTCGGCAACCCGTTCGAACCGCTGCGCTCGTCTTTCGGTGACGCCAAGCTTCCGCTCGGCGACCAGGAAGGCAGCCTCGGTCGGGTCGCCATGGATCTGCCAATCACCGTCTCGTTGCTGCAGGTCGGCGTTGCTGGCCAGGCTGCCGCCGCTGAGCACCACGATGTTTTCTGCCAACTGGGGACCATCAGTCAGCTCTGCCCCATGCTCGGTAATCACACTGCCTTCCGGCGCGTAACCAATCCCGGTGACCCGAGCCTGTCCGGAGGCGGTCATCACCCGCTGGACGGTCATCTCCGACTTGGTCAATGTTCCGGTCTTGTCCGAGGCGATCACCGAGGCAGAGCCCAGAGTCTCCACCGAGGACAGCTTCTTGACGATGGCGCGGTGGCTGGCCATTCGTTGCACACCCAACGCCAACACCACCGACAAGATCGCCGGTAACCCCTCAGGCACAGCGGCCACGGCCAACGAAACTCCGAGCAGCAGAATGGTGACCGCATCGCTGGCGGTCCGCACCTCTGAAATGACAAACACCGTCACCACGACGACCACAGCGATGATGATCACCGCGATGCCCAACATCCGCCCGATCCGGCCGACCTCGGACTGCAGGGGTGTGGGCTCCTCCTCGGTGGCTTCCAACATGCCGGCGATGGAACCCATTTCGGTCGCCATCCCGGTGGCAGTCACGATGGCGCGTCCGGTGCCTTGGGCGACGGCGGTGCCCTTGAAGGCCATGCACCGCCGGTCACCGAGCGCAACCGGTCCCGGCAGCGCTGAGACGTTCTTCTCCACCGCCTGGCTCTCCCCGGTGAGCGAGGCCTCCAGAACTCGCAGCGCCGCCGCCTCGGTGAGCCGTCCGTCGGCGCCGACGGCATCACCCTCAGCCAGAACCAGCAGGTCCCCGCGTACCAGCTGCTCACTCGGTATCCGCAGCATCCGGCCATCGCGCAGCACTGCCGAGGTGACCGCGGTCATCTCCTGTAAGGCGGCCACCGCACTCTCCGCGCGGGCCTCCTGCACATAGCCCAAGACCGCATTCAGCAGCACCACCACCGAAATCACGATCGCGTCCACCGGCCAGCCGTGCCCGCCCCCAAGTACCCACGCCAGAAGTGAGATGGCCACCGCGGCCAAGAGCAGATAGATCAGCGGATCGCGGAACTGGGCCAAAATCTTGCGCCAGGTCGGCACCGGCGGTGCCGCCCGAAGCTCATTGGGCCCATCCGCCGCGAGCCGGCGTGCCGCCTCCGCCGACGACAACCCGGTGTCCAGGTCAACCGCCAGCGCCTCCGCCACCTCCGCAATGTCGAGCACGGAGGGATCGTCTCGCAGTGCGGTTGCTGCCACACCTCATTCTGGCGCTGTCGCTCGGCTTGGCCAGATTCAGGACACGATAGGTCCAATGACTGGTCCGGCCCTGGGCCCTCTCGGCGAAGTCTTGGGGAATCCTTGTCTTCTTGGGTTTGTATCGGCCGCCAACTGCTATCCCCACCAATCCGGGGGCAGGCCGGCGATCTTGATGCGTCTGCCGATGACTTGACTCGGGTTGATTTGTATGTAGCGAGGTTTGGCTCGGGGATGCCAGGCCAGTAGTGGCGTTTGGCGGAGTTCGGCGAGTTTGTCTTCGTCGGTTATTTCTTCGGCGCGACCGCGCACCACGACGCTCCAGCCGACTTGGTGGTTTTGGTCCACGCCGTCCACCTCGAACGCGACTGGGGCACCGCGGAGAGCGGCGGCGAGTTTGCTGCCTGCATCGGTCCGAATCACGATCCTGTCGTTGTCGAGAAGGTAGTTGACCGGAACGATGGACGGCAGTACGCCCACAGCGTCCATGAAGCCAAAACGGCCGAAGTGATGACGGGTTAGTAGTTCTCGGCATTCGGCCACGGTCAACGTCTTAATGCGTTCGTTCGACATTGGGTATCTCTTTTCGTTGCAATGTGTGTCGTCAGGTTCGGTGGCTTCATTGGAGTCCGTGGGGCTGTGGCCGCGCGGGAAGGTTGGGATTGTGGCCGATAGAGAGGAGGTGCAGGTACGCCGGGTGTACGACGACCCCGAAGAGAGCGACGGTGCACGGGTTCTGGTCGACCGGATCTGGCCCCGTGGCATGACCAAGGTGAGGGCAGCACTCACCGAATGGTGCAAGGATGTTGCCCCGTCCACGGAGCTGCGTAAGTGGTACAGCCACGACCCTGCAAAGTTTGTGGAGTTCGCACGCCGTTACGGCGCCGAGCTGGAACAAGCCGAGCGAGTTCAAGCCCTGCAACACTTGCGAGATCTGGCCGCTGACGGTCGTCTGACCTTGTTGACTGGCAGTAAAGCTGTCGACATCAGTGAGGCAGCTGTGCTCGCCGCCATCTTGAATCGGTGATTGCCGGCCCGGCCGACAGACGGCCTTGATGTGAGCCGTTGGCCAACGCCCCATATGAATGGTGAGGGCCGTCCACCGGCCACGCCGAGTGATCACATCCTGGTCCTGTGGCGGCGGTGAGGAGCTCGCCCGCGTGGTTGAGTCGGTCTCGGGCCTAATGGCGCAACGTCGGGGATGAGACAGGTTGCCGGTTGATCCGCGGACACATCGACCGGCTGACCGTGGTGGAGGAGCTGCAGGGGCTTGCCGTTATCGATGGAGTAAGTGGCTTCCGCGCCACTGACCTCAACGCGCAGCGTTCGCCCGGCTAAGTGCAACCCGAACGCTAGTCGGGTCAGGGCGGGCGGCAGCCGCGGTGTGAAGCTGAGCGCGGCGTCGGTGTGCCGCATCCCGCCGTAGCCGGCCACCAGAGCGGTCCAGATCCCGCCCAGCGAGGCTAGGTGCAAGCCGTTGGCGGTGTTGTGTTCCAGGTCGTCAAGGTCCATCAGGGCGGCCTCGGCGAGGTAATCCTCGGCCAGGTCGAGGTGTCCGATCTCGGCCGCGATGACCGCTTGCACGCTCGCGGACAACGAGGAGTCGCGGACCGTCAGCCGCTCGTAGTAGGCGAAGTTGCGGGCCTTCTGTTCGGGGGTGAACGCGTCCGGGCGCAGCTGCATCGCCAGCACCAGATCCGCCTGTTTGACCACCTGTTTGCGGTAAAGGTCGAAGTAGGGGAAGTGCAGCAGCAGCGGGTACTGCTCGGCCGTGGTGTTGGCGAAATCCCAGATCTCGTGGCAGGTGAATCCGTCGGCCTGGGGATGGACTCCCAGCATCTGGTCGTACGGAATGACCATGCTGGCGGCCGCCTCCCGCCAGCTGGTCATCTCTTCGTCGTCGACTCCGAGTTCCGTGGCACAGTCGCGGTGCCGCGCTGCCGCGTCGGCGGCCGCGGACAGGTTTTCTTGCGCCATCAGGTTTGTATACACATTGTTGTCGGCAACGGCACTGTACTCGTCGGGGCCGGTGACTCCGTCGATTCGGAATCGGCCGTTGCCGTCGTGGTGGCCGAGCGAACGCCACAGCCGGGCGGTGTGGACGAGCACGTCCAAGCCGATCGTCTGCTCGAAGGTGGTGTCGTCGGTGGCGCGAACGTACCGGCGCGCGGCACAGGCGATATCTGCGTTGACATGGAAAGCGGCCGATCCTGCCGGCCAGTACCCGGAGCACTCCTCCCCGCGGATGGTGCGCCACGGGAACGCCGCACCGTTGAGCCTCAGCTGCCGGGCGCGCTCGATGGCCAGCGGCAGCGTGCTATGGCGCCACCGGAGGGCGTGGGCGGCCGCATCCGGTGAAGTGTAGGTCAACACAGGCAGCACGAAGGTCTCCGTGTCCCAGAACGCGTGCCCGTCATACCCAGGCCCGGTCAGCCCTTTTGCCGCGATCGCCCTGCCCTCTGCCCGTGCCCCGGCCTGCAAGATGTGAAACAACCCAAAACGCACGGCCTGCTGAATTGCGCTATCGCCGTCAAGCTCGACATCGGCGCACGCCCAGAACCTGTCGAGGTAGCTGCGTTGCTCGGCCAGCAGCCCCTCCCAACCGGTCTGCATCGCCGCTGCCAACGCCGCATCGGCCTGGTCGCGAACTGCCGGTAACGACCTGGAACCGGACCACCCGTACGCGACGACCTTGACGAGCCGCAGCCGCTGCCCGGGTTCCAGGGTGGTGGACACCATCGTCCGACCAAGGTGGGGGAAACTTTCGGACTGCACCAGCGTGCCGGGCGGCCCCTCGACGACGTGGTCCATCACCACGGCCACGATCAGGGCACTTTCTCGCGTGGCATGCACCAAACCAGCTCGGGCGCCCCGAGAGGCATCGGCCTGTTCGACCAATGGCTCCGTCAACGCCGCAGTCCCTCTCGGATCCCGGCCGGGCACGGGAAGCTGCTCGTTGGCGATCAGCTCGGACTGCACCACGATCCGCGTCGTCTGGTTGACCGGCTCCACCTCATAGCAAATCGCCGCAATCGAGCGTTGCGTCAAAGACACCATTCGGGTGGAGCTGACCTTGACCGCAGATCCTGCCGGCGAGACCCACTCGGCCTGACGGCCCAATACCCCGGCCCGGAAATCGAGGCAGCGTTCATGGGAACGCAGTTCGCCGTAGCGAACATCGAACGGTTCGTCGTTGACCAGCAGCCGCATGACCTTGCCGTTGGTCACATTGATGATCGTCTGTCCGGATTCGGGATTGCCGTAGCCGCGTTCCGCGTATGGTAACGGCCGGATTTCGAAGACCCCATTGAGATAGGAGCCTGGCAAGCCGTACGGCTCACCCTCGTCCAGGTTCCCCCGCCACCCGATGTGTCCGTTGGACAGTGCGAACACGGATTCCGTCTGGGCCAGCGTGTCCAAGTCAAGGCTTGTCTCACGAACAGACCACGGCTCGGTCACGAATGTGGGATGCCCGATCATGTCGTGGCCGCTTGAGCAAAGCTTTCCAGCGGGATACCCGGGTCGACGAGATCGTCAGTGTTGACCGGGCGTGCTGATTCGATGAGTCGTTCGATGTCGTCGGGGACGTCCCAGATGTTGACATTCATGCCGGCCTGGACTCGTTGCTTGTGAAGCCAGAAGACGATGAGCTCGCGCGGGTCCGCGTGTCGGCGAAAGATGACCCGGTCGTAGCCGGATGGGCCGATGTCGCCGGTGTATTCCATACTGAGGTCGTACTGGTCGGTGAAGAAGTACGACGGTCGCACGTCGATGCCATCTTGTCCGAGCATCGTTTTGCCGGCGACGGCGCCTTGGCGTCTGGCGTTGGCCCAGTGCTCGACACGAAGGTGCCGGCCCAGGCGCGGGTTGTAGGCGTTCGCGACGTCGCCTGCGGCGAAGATGTTCACATCGGAGCTGCGAAGGTGCTCATCGACGAGGATCCCGTTGTCGACGTCGAGGCCGGCCTGTGCGGCGAGCTGGGTGTTGGGAGTGATTCCGACTCCCACAAGGACCATGTCCGCCTCGATCCGGCTCCCGTCGCTCAGAATGACACCGGTCACCGCACCGTTTCTGCCGCTGAGTTCGGCCACCGCGACCTGGCTGCGCAGGTCTACGCCGTGGTCACGATGCAGGTCGGCAAAGATAGGTGCGGTCTCTGGACCGAGCACGTGCAGTAGCGGCAGTTCGCTGCGCTCGAGAAGAGTCACGTCAACGCCTGCATTGCGTGCAGCGGCGGCGGTCTCCAGCCCGATCCAGCCGGCGCCGATGATGGCAACCCGGTGCGCCTGGTCGAACCCCGCCTTGATGCGCTCGCTGTCATCGACACTGCGCAGGTAATGCACGCCGTCAAGGTCAGCCCCTGGCACGTTGAGGCGTCGCGGTGTGGAACCGGTCGTCAGCAGCAACTTGTCGTAGCCCAGCTGCTCACCGGTGGCGGTGGTGACGGTCCGCAGAGCCGGGTCGAGCGAGGTCACTGCAGTGCCTAGCCGCAGCTCGACCGCGTGGTCGGCGTACCAGGGCTCCGGGTGGGCGAAGATGCTGTCGCGGGCAGCCTTGCCCTGAAGATAGTCCTTGGACAAGGGAGGGCGTTCGTAAGGACGGTGCGGTTCCTCGCCGAGCAGGGTGATCCTTCCGTCGAACCCTTCTTCACGCAGGGTTTCTGCCGCGAGGGCACCGGCCAGACCCCCGCCGACAATGATGAAGCCGGGTTGGGTTGTCATGGGTGATCCTTTTCAGAGGGCAGCGGATTGGCTGCGTTGGAATGTTTCGGGTGTGGAGCGGAGTCGGTCGCTGAGCTGGGCGGTGACCAACGCCCACGATGCTTCGAACTTCTTGATGCCCTCAGCTTCCAGCAGATCAACGACGTCGTCGTAGTCGACTCCTATGGCAGCGATGTCGTGGAGCACGTGATGCGCCTCGGGATAGTGCGGCCGGATGGTGTCGCCGCCGACGGTGCCGTGGTCGGCTACCGCCGCCAGGGTGGCCTGCGGCATGGTGTTGACCACGCCGTTGGCAACCAGGTCGACGACATATCTGGTGTCGTCGTAGGACGGATCCTTGACACCGGTGGAGGCCCACAATGGCCGCTGCGGGTGTGCGCCGGCAGCCAGCAGCTCGGCCCAGCGGTCACCGGCGAAAACCCGCTCATAGTGTTCGTAGGCCAGCCTGGCGTTGGCGATCGCAGCTTTCCCTTTCAGCGCCACCGCCTTCGGAGTGCCGATCTGGTCCAGGCGCTTGTCGATCTCGGTGTCGACTCTGCTGACGAAGAACGATGCCACAGAGGTGAGGGTGGATAAGTCGCGGCCGGCGGCGCGGGCGCGTTCCATGCCGTCGAGAAACGCCTCGATCACCGCGGCGTAGCGCTGCAGAGAGAAGATCAAGGTGACGTTGATGCTGATCCCTTCCGCCAGACATTGTGCGATGGCAGGCAGACCGGCCTGGGTAGCCGGGATTTTGACAAATAAGTTGGGGCGGTCGACGAGCCGCCACAGCTCACCTGCTTCGGCGATCGCCTGATCAGTGTCATGGGCGAGGCGCGGGTCGACCTCGATGGACACCCGGCCGTCGACGCTGTCGGTGGCGTCGTAGACCGGCCGGAGCACGTCGCAGGCTCCGCGTATATCGGCCACGGTGAGCAGCCGCAACACTTCAGCGGTGGGGGTTCCTCGCTGGCCGAGTTCGCGGATTTGGTCGGCGTAGTGGTCGCCGCCGCCGATAGCGTTCGCGAAGATCGTCGGGTTGGACGTGATCCCGACGACGTGGCGATCTTCGACCAGTCGACGCAGCGCGCCGGTGGTAAGTAGTTGTCGGCTTAGGTCGTCTAGCCAGATTGAGACCCCAGCTGCGGTCAGGTCTTGGAGTGGCTCAGGCATGGTGGTGGACTGCCCCTTCTTGGTTGGCGCTGATGAGGGTGAAGAACTCAGCTCGGGAGGCGGCGTCGCTGCGAAGCTGGCCGTGGAGCGCCGAGGTGACGGTGGTGGCCCCAAAGGCTCCAACGCCACGCATGGTCATGCATAGATGTTCGGCTTCCACGACGACACCTACACCGCGCGGCGCTACGTGGTCTTGGAGCCAGTCTGCGACTTGTTGGGTTAGCCGTTCTTGCACCTGGGGCCGGCGTGCGAACAGCTCGACCACCCGCGCCAGCTTCGACAGGCCAAGAATCCGCTCCCCCGGTAGGTAGCCGACATGAGCGACCCCGATGAACGGCAGCAGGTGATGCTCACACACCGAGTGCACCGGGACGGAGCGGGCGATGATCAGCTCGTCATATGTTGCGTCGTTGCCGAACGTGGTCAGGTCGAACGAACGTGGAGTGAACATCTCAGCGTAAGCGCGGGCCATCCGAGCAGGCGTAGCGGCCAGACTTTCGGTGTCGAGGTCGACACCGAGCGCCACCAAGAACGCAGCTGCAGCCTGTTCCGCGGCGGCTAGGTCAAATTCGCTCGGCGGTTTGACCACTCGTAGTGCCGGCCGTGGCACAGCTTGACCTGGGCGGTCACCGTTGGAACGGTGGACGGCTAGCGGGGCTGCGGTCACGACGCCAACCCTTCTAGTGCAACAGTGCGCTGAGGTGGAAGCCAGCTGTAACGGAGTCGTTCACGCCGGATGCATTGCGCGGGTGACCCGAGCCACCTCCTCGGACGCTCGCCGACCCTGCGTGACGAAGCTGTCGACTTTCTCAGGCTGCGAAGTAGCGCTGCAGCGGGCAATGTCTTTAAGGACATCATTAGGCCCTTCTAAAAGATACTAATGTTTACGTTAGACCATCCAGCCTCTTTCATCAAGAGACCTGTTCTTTAGAAGCCCCGCGTTCATAGGACGGCGCTGCTGCCGTCGCGAGACAGAAGACTTCGTCCTTCTTGCTGTGCAAGTCGATGGATGGCTGAGTCTGAACACCGGGCAGCGCATGCTGAATCAGCTCGCTTGGTGAGCCTCGCGGAAACCGAAGATCAGGCCAAGTACGGCCGCGGAGCCGCCGATGGCCAGGCTCACCAATGCCGTGGCGGAGGTACCTCCCTGGCGGTCGAAAAGTGTGAAGCCGAGGATCGAGGCGACGACCATGCCCACCACAAGCACAGCCAGGAGGCGAGTAATGATCACTCCAGCCGTTGACCCAATTTTCTTGCGTCCTCGGGTGGACTCAGCTAGGGACGGTCGGGTTGAGGCGGGGATGGGTAAGTGGTGGCTGGACTGACGGTCTGAGAGGCCTTTCCGCGACTCGCCGAAGTACGTTGGCGGGCCGTCTCGATTGTGTACGAGGTGGGTCAGGGTCGGGTAGTGGGGCGTGTTCATGTTTCCTTCCAAGAAATGCTGTTGATAAAGGTGCTGGGATTACCGGTGGCGCGGTGGCGATTGTGCTGGCGCGGGATTGGTTGGGAAGCTGCTGCCGACGTGGCGCCCCCCGAGTAGCCGAACCCGTCCCAACTCCGCTGGTTGGCCTAAAGCGCTACCCGCGGTAGTGGACGTAGGCGAGAACCATGGCGGCGCTGCCGAAGGTCACCGCTTCCACGGGGATGGGTGACACCGCATCGTCCGCGAGCGGCGGCAGCGAAGTTGATGTTGATGTTGTGCAGGTTCGAAGCGGCGCCGGACATCGGTTCGATCCTCCATCTGGCACCTCCGCTGCTCGTTGTTCCCTCCATGGTGCCCCACAAAGACGTTGCCAATCAGGGGCGGGATGGGCGATCTTCAGCCCCACTTGCTTGCCGAGCATCGGCAATCTTGTGCTGGTGAGTACCACACCAAGAGGGGAACAAGATCGTGACCAGCGAGCAGCCCTGAGTTCTGGCGTGCTGTCTGCCCCGCACGAACCCGCAACAGATCGATGCTCTGTGGTCCTCGATGCGGGGTTAGCACCGAAAACGGGCACGCCAGTCACCGTCTCATTGTGCTGTCAGGACCAGGGTCGGCGGTCGGGTCCGTCCGCCGGACCTAGAGATTACGGTGTGCGGCGTGCCAGAGTGGGGACCCATAGGTATCTACAGTCGTGGCCTTAAGCCTCGACTGTTTGTTAGCCCCGTCGAGGCGGCGCACTACTGCAGAATGAAACTCCACAAGAGGTGATTTGAGATGCCAAACGTAGCCATCAACGGACTGGGCCGCATCGGCCGGGCGGCATTGAAGATCCTGCTGGATACCGACGGGCTCGACCTCATTGCGGTCAACGACATCGCTGAGGTCGACAACCTGGCCTACCTCCTCAAATACGACACCGTCTACGGGCGCTACTACCGTGCGGTCGCCGCCGCGGACGGGGCGCTGATAGTCGATGGTCGGCGGATCGCGGTGTTCGCGGAACGTGACCCGGCGGACCTGCCGTGGGCCGACCTCGGCGTCGACTTGGTGCTGGAATGCACCGGTGTCTTCAAAACCGAGGACGATCTGAAGAAGCACATTCAGGCCGGTGCCTCGTTCGTGATTCTTTCTGCGCCAACGACGTCGGAGACAGTGCCCACCGTGGTACACGGCGTGAACCATTCCGATGGTGCGGCACAGATCATTTCCTGCGCCAGTTGCACCACCAACTGCATCACCCCGGTTGTCGAAATCGCCCACCGCCACATCGGTGTGCAGCGCGCGGTGATGACGACCATCCACGCCTACACCGGCGGCCAACGGCTCGTCGATAGT
>JAJTCL010000392.1 GCA_021323255.1 Propionibacteriaceae bacterium
GCGCGAAATCGGAGGAATCCTTTGCCGGCGACCTTGTACCCGGGCGTCTGATACCACTGCTCCTCGGTGGTACCGGGCAAGGACAAGGCGATCGCGCGAACATCGGCCTCGGTGGCCATTAGTCGTCCGCCCGCACCAAGACCATGGTTCGACCATATGGCAGCCGCATGCGTTGTAGACGGGCCGCTTGCGGCGTACCGAGCTGCCGACAGAGGCTCGGCTGCGTGGCGGAGGCGCCCGCGAGTTCCTACCGATCTCGGGGTACACGGGACTTGTCATGATGGTCTTCAGATGTTGCTGTTCCTATCAAGATCAACTAATGGGGGAGTGGGGATCAGTTCATGATCGACACCGGATTTGACAAGCCGATCGGCTTCTGGCTGAAGGAGCTGGACCGCCTCATCGACAAGCACTTCGAGATGCAGCTCAGCGACGCCGGGTTATCGCGTCGGCAATGGCAGCTGCTCAACCTGCTTGCGAACAATCCGAGATCTGTACCAGAACTGCGAGCTGAGCTGCAGCCATTCCTGCAACGCGCCGAAGACGATCTGAGCGATGCACTGGCCGGACTTGTGACGCGCGGCTGGGCGGAGTCGACGGACAACATCGTGAATCTGACAGGGACCGGGCTGGCGCATTTCGAGATCGTCAAAGCAAAGGTGGCCGAACTCCGTCAAGCCTTGATGGCTGGCATTTCACCTGAGGAATACCAAGCGACCATCGACGTGATCGCCAGGATGGCCGCGAATCTCGAGTCGAATCAAAATGAATGACGGCCACCGCATCGATCAAGAATCGAGAAGCGCAGGTCAGTGAGCCACAACTAGCCTGACCGCCATGGACATCACCATTCACGCGAGCTTCCTCCCGCACAACGACCCGGACGCAGCTCTGGCCTTCTATCGCGACACCCTGGGCTTCGAAGTCCGCGACGACGTCGGATACCGCGGGATGCGCTGGATCACAGTCGGCCCGGCGGACCAGCCCGGCACGTCCATCGTCCTGCACCCACCGGCCGCCGACCCCGGCATCACCGACGATGAGCGCCGTACCATCGCCGAGATGATGGCCAAAGGCACCTACGCCGGGATCCTGCTGGCCACCAAGGACCTCGACGGCACTTTCGAGCGGCTGCAGGCCAGCGACGCCGCCGAAGTCATCCAGGAGCCGACGGAGCAGCCCTACGGGGTTCGCGACTGCGCCTTGCGCGATCCCGCGGGCAACCTCATCCGCATCCAGGAGCTGCGCTGAGCCGATCGAGGTGGGCCAGGCGGCAGCGCCAGCCGACTTCGGCGCGACGTAGCATCTCGAATGTGACCAGCACGCCCGCCTCGGAGCAGCATCTACGCGACCTCACGCGGCTGCGCCGGGTGCGCGACCGGATCGACCGGGAGTACGCCCAACCGCTGGATGTCGAGGCGCTCGCGCGCGGCGCCCACATGTCAGCCGGACACCTCAGCCGCGAGTTCAAACTCGCCTACGGCGAGTCGCCGTACGGCTACCTGATGACGCGGCGCATCGAACGCGCGATGGCGCTGCTGCGTCGGGGCGATCTCAGTGTCACTGAGGTATGTTTCGCGGTCGGCTGCTCGTCGCTGGGCACCTTCAGCACTCGCTTCACCGAGCTGGTCGGCATGCCGCCTAGCACCTACCGGCGGAACGCAGCGCGCGCGACGGCCGGGATACCGTCGTGCGTGGCGAAGCAGGTGACTAAACCGATCAGGAATCGAGAAGCGCCGGCTCCCGAGCCGCAGCTAGCGTGACTGTCAAGGACATCACCACTACGACTTCAGGACTGAACATGACCGGATCTTCCACACAGGGAATCAAGACCGTGCTGCATCCCGTCTCGGATCTCGCGAGGGCCAAGGCGGTTTACGCCGCGCTGCTCGGCCTACCGCCGCAGACCGACGGCTCCTACTACGTCGGCTTCGAGGCCGCAGGCCAGCACATCGGGCTGGTGCCGGGCGGTGGACCACAGGGCATGACCACACCGGTGGCCTACTGGCACGTGCCGGACATCGAGGCGAAACTGGCCGAGGTGACCGCCGCGGGTGCCACCGTGAAAGAGCCCGCGCGAGACGTCGGTGGTGGCCGCCTGGTGGCCACCTTTACCGACCCCGATGGCAACGTTCTCGGGCTGCTTCAGGACCGATGAGGGAGGTGTTTCGCCATGGTTGAGAGGAAACCTGCCAAGCGCGCCAACACGATCAGCAAGGCATCCAAGGGATTCACGGCCGAGGAACGCGCTGCGATGAAGGAGCGCGCCAAAGAGCTGAAGGCGGAAGCTGACAAGGCGGATTGGGAAAAGGACGTGCTGGCGAAGATCGCCGAGATGCCGGAACCGGATCGGGCCCTGGCCGAGAAGATCCACGCGATCGTCAAAGCGAACGCCCCAGCCCTCTCACCGAAGACCTGGTACGGAATGCCCGCGTATGCAAACAAGGAAGGCAAGGTCGTCTGCTTCTTCACAGCCGCGGCCAAGTTCAAGTCGAGGTATGCGACGTTCGGCTTCGAGGAGGCGGCGAACCTCGACGAAGGCGCCATGTGGCCGGTCTCCTTCGCGCTGAAGAAACTGGCGCCGGCCGAAGAAAAGAGGATCGCCGCACTCATCAAGAAAGCTGTGAGCTGAGGACTGACCTAGCCGTGATGGAGACACGATGAGCATGGCCACGAAGACGGACCCGCAGTCGCCTGTCGTGCAGGTTGCCGACAGGCACGATCTGATCCGCGTGCAGGGGGCACGGGAGAACAACCTCAAGGACGTCAACGTCGAGATCCCAAAGCGACGGCTGACGGTCTTCACCGGCATTTCCGGCTCAGGGAAGAGCTCACTGGTGTTCGACACGATAGCCGCGGAGTCGCGGCGGCTGATCAACGAGACCTACAGCGCGTTCGTGCAGGGATTCATGCCCACGCTGGCCCGGCCTGAAGTCGACCGTCTCGAGGGGCTGACGACAGCGATCATCGTCGACCAGGAGAGGATGGGCGCCAACCCGCGCTCGAC
>JAJTCL010000393.1 GCA_021323255.1 Propionibacteriaceae bacterium
CGACCCAGAATCCTTGTACGAGCTGGTGAAGAATCCGGAACGAATTTATGTCCTCGCGCCGGGTGAATCCTTCACCCTGAACCGATTGAAGGAAGCCGAGGGAGCCTAACCGCCAGTGTCGACGCCGCCTTTGGGGAAGAGCCCCTCTACGCTGTCGAAGTGACCGCGGCTGATAGTTGGCCGGGCGGCTCGGCGACGGCTAGCGGTCGCCCAGAAAACCGCACAACGTTGGGCCTCCCCCAGGCCACGTCACTCGTTCTCGGCACCATCATTGGCGTCGGCGTCTTCAACCTGCCCGCCTCGTTGGCGCCTTTCGGCCCGATCAGCCTGATCGCCCTGGGACTGACCACTGTCGGGGCGGTGGCCCTGGCACTGATGTTCGCCTCACTCGGACGCCGGATGCCGGCCGACGGCGGCCCGTACGCCTACGCCCGGGCGGGCTTCGGCAATCTCGCCGGGTTCATGAACGCCTGGCTCTACTGGCTGACAACCTGGGGTGGGAACGCCGCGATCGCAACCGGCTGGGTGCTCTACGTCGAACGCTTCGTCAACACCGGTCATGTGACAGCCGTGACGATCTTGCTCACGCTGGCCGGGATCTGGCTCGCCGTGGCGATCAACCTGGCCGGAATCAAGAGAATGGGCCAGATCCAACTGTGGACGTCGGTGCTGAAATTTGTGCCGCTGCTGCTGATCTCCACGGTCGGTCTGGCCTTCATAGACCCGGCCAACTTCGCCACCTGGAACATCAGCGGCAAGAGCACCGTAGCCGCGATCGGCGGGGCAATGGCCCTGTGCCTGTTCTCCTACATCGGAGTGGAGTCAGCCTCCGTCGCGGCAGGTCAGGTGGGCGAGCCGAAACGCAACATTCCTCGGGCCACGATCCTCGGCACTCTGGCGGCGGCACTGGTCTACCTCCTCTCCCTGGTGACCGTGTTCGGTACGGTGCCCAACAACGAACTCGCCTCCTCGACCGCGCCATTCGCCACAGCCGCGACGAACATGACTGGTGCCTCGTGGGTCGGTGCGCTCGTTGCGATCGTCGTCGTGATCTCTGGGTTCGGAGCCCTCAACGGCTGGACGATGCTGTCGGCCGAGATGCCCCGGGCAGCCGCGCGCGATGGACTGTTTCCGGCGGCCTTCGAACGTAGGTCGCGGCGCGGCGTGCCGGCAGTCGGGATCATCGTCTCGGGTGTCCTGGCGACCATCCTGGTGCTGCTGTCGCACATCGGCGCAACCGGCGTGGCGGTCTTCAACACGTTGATCTTGATGATCGGGATCGCGGCGGCGATCCCGTATGGTTTCTCCGCGCTCGCGCAGATCAAGTGGCGGATTGCCGACCGCCGGACGGTCGCGCGGAGCAGGCTCGCCCGCGACGTGATCACGGCGGCAATATCACTGATCTTCTCGATGTTGTTCGTCGTCTACTCGGCCAACACCTCAGCCGCCGGGTTCGCGGTCTACGAACCGTTCGTCTACCTCGCAGGGGCATTGTTTCTCGGCGTTCCGGTCTATCTCGTCAACCGATCCCGGATGACCCCTCCGCCGCCTCCGCCAGCGGCCGACTAGCGTTCCGGTATGGACAAGCGCAAGCTGGGCACCAACGGCCCCGAGGTTTCCGCAATCGGGCTGGGCTGCATGAGCATGACCGGCGGCTACAGCGACAAGCCGGACCGACGGGAGATGATCTCGCTGATCCGCACCGCTGTGGATCGCGGGGTGACCTTCTTCGACACCGCCGAGATCTACGGTCCGTACGCCAACGAGGAGCTGGTGGGCGAGGCGCTCGCCCCGTATCAGGACCAGGTGCTGATCGCGACCAAGTTCGGCTGGGACATCGATCCCGTCGAGCGCAAGCCGAGAGGCCGGGTCACCAGCCGGCCCGAGGTGATCAAACACGTCGTCGACGGCTCGCTGCAGCGGCTTGGCGTGGACACCATCGACCTCTACTACCAGCACCGCGTCGACCCGGATGTGCCCATTGAGGACGTCGCCGGCGCAGTCAAGGATCTCATCGAGGCCGGCAAGGTCAAGCACTTCGGCATGTCCGAGGCAGCGGCCGGCACGATTCGACGAGCGCACGCAGTCCAATCCCTGACTGCCGTCCAGAACGAGTATTCACTGTGGTGGCGGCGTCCCGAGGAGGAAGTGCTGGCTGCCTGTGAGGAGCTCGGAATCGGCTTCGTACCGTACAGCCCACTCGGCAAGGGCTTCCTCACCGGCACCATCACCGCGTCGACGAATTTCGATGCCAGCAACGACATCCGCAGCACCATTCCCCGCTTCTCACCGGAGGCGCTGCTGCACAACCAGGCTGTCGTCGACTTGCTCGCCAGTATCGCCCAGCGCAAAGGTGCCACCCCCGGCCAGATCGCCCTGGCCTGGCTACTGGCCCAGAAGCCCTGGATCGTCCCGATCCCCGGCACCCGCAAGTTGCACCGGCTGGAGGAGAACATCGGCGCCGCCGGCGTGGACCTGTCGCGTGACGAACTCGCCGAGATCGAGGCTGCTGCGTCCAAGATCCAGGTGCAAGGAGGGCGGTACAACGAGGCCGCAGAACGAATGACCAACCTCTAGACCGCCTGGGACTCAGGTCCGGGTGGGCTCCGGAGGATGCGGCAGCGGGCGGACAACCCAGTCGTAGATCACAGACGTACGCACAATGAGATCCTGCACGGAGCGGTTGTGGCCACTAACCAGCACCCAAAGCAGCCCGATCGGAAAGATGACGTAGAGCGCCGCGCGGAGGAGGGAAACGAGTGGATGTAGCCGGTTGCCCTTGCTGTTGACCACGCGCAGCCCCATCACGTAGTTGCCATAGGTGCGACCACTACCCCTCCAGCTCACCGCGAGATAGACGATGAGCAGCACACCGCCGACGGCGTACACCAACCCAGGCGACGGGCTCAGAGCGGTGAAATTGCGGGGGTCGAACAGGAAGTACACGGCGGTGGCACCGAGGTAGCACACACCCAGCGCAATGATCACAATGCCGAGGTCGATGGC
>JAJTCL010000057.1 GCA_021323255.1 Propionibacteriaceae bacterium
AAGGCGGTGGAGCTGCTTGGCGTTTCCACTGTGGTACCCCTCCATTGGGGCACGTTCCCCATCCTGGCGGGCACGCCCGACCAACTCCGGGCGGCCCTGTCCGAACGGGGCCTGGGCTCGGTCGAAGTGCTGTCGCCGGAGCGCGGCGAGCGCGTGGGGTGAGGTGAGGCGCCAGCCGGACCGGGGGGCAGGTCAGCGTGCCGACATAAGCGGGGCCATGCCGACGGCTCGCTCGGGGGCCTCCGCATCGCCGCAGATGGCGAGCCAGTTGGCCAGCATCTGGTAACCCCACTCTGTCAGCACTGACTCGGGATGGAATTGCACCGCTTCAACCGGCAGCTCGCGGTGGCGTACCGCCATGATCACTCCGCTGGGAGTAGTTGCGGTAACTTCCAGCGTGCTGGGCAGGGTCGGCGGTTCGATCGCGAGGGAGTGGTAACGGGTTGCGGTGAAAGGCGAGGGCAGGCCTGCGAGAACGCCGATCCCCTGATGGTGGATGATCGAGGTCTTGCCGTGCAACAGCTCCGGAGCTCGATCAACCACAGCGCCGTACGCCACGCCGATGGCCTGCAGCCCGAGGCAAACCCCGAAGATGGGTAGCCGGCCGGCGCGGGTGCGGACCACCTCCACGCACACCCCTGCCTCTTCCGGCGTTCCTGGGCCCGGCGAGAGCAGAATCCCGTCGAAGTTGTCCGCAAAATCCGGATCGTCGAAGCGCGCGTCGTCATTGCGCCAGACATCGACTTCAGCGCCGATTTGCGCCAGGTACTGCACCAGGTTGTAGACAAACGAGTCGTAATTGTCGATGACAAGGATCTTCACAGCAGGCACGGGATCATTCTCACCTGTGACCGTCAGCGCGGGGCGCCGCGGTCGCTACGCATTGCGAAACCGGTATACGGCGCTGCATGGACCAGATCGAGTGAGCCCTCGTGTCCCGGAAAGCCGACATTGGGCTCAGACTTCTCCCGAAAGACCAAGCCATAGGCCTCGACGTATTGCTGATAGATCTGGATCGGCTCGGACTCGGCGAGTGCGGCGTGCAGCCGTGCTTCGTCGCCGATCGCGCTGATCTGGTACGGCGGCGCGTACGGGATGCCGTGCAGGACGACGGTGTTGCCGACACATTTCACCGCCGTCGTCGAGATCACACGCTGCCCTTGGATCGTCATTGCCTCTGCCCCGCCGCGCCAGAAGGCGTTCACCACAGCTTGAATATCTTGCTGGTGCACCACCAGCAGATCCGGTTCGATGCCGTTCGCTGCCACGCTCGAGGGGGCATCATCGAGGGTCACCGTGACCGCCGGCCCTGCGACCGGGGTCAAGCCGACGCGGCGTGCCTGCCTGCCGAGCTCGGGGGTGCGGTCTGACTGCTCACTGCCGCGAGCGGCGAGCGCGTCGACTTCCTGACGCAGCGCAGCCAGCTGCCGAGTCAGTTCGGTGTTGTGACGCGACTGGGACTGCACCAGGCTGACCAGATCGGTGTTCCGGGCTGGTCGCAGATCGGTGCCCTGGGCGTGCATCGCACTGATGATGATCATCAATCCGGCGAGCACACATACCGCTGCGGTGAGCGTACGAGCCAGCGGTCGGCGACCTCGATTCCGGCGCCGATGCGCCTCACGAGCCCGGCGTAGCACTGAGGCAACTGCGCGCCAGGCCGTGCGTTCGGACAAGTCTGGGTCCTTCGTGAATCGAGTCGGAATTCGCCACCCGAGCGCCTGAGATCGCTCGTCTGGCAAGTCTTTGACTACGCTACCTACTTCAAACAGCAAGGAGAATCTGGTGCCCGAGTCGAGAACCCGAAAATCAGCCGAGGAGAAGCAGAAGCTGAAGGCGCAGCAAGCGTCGAAGCCGAAGAAAATCAAGGCTCCGGCGAGTCGGCGCTGGGTACCGCCAGCATTCATCACAGTCGGATTGCTCGGTGTCGCCTGGCTGATCACCTATTACGTGGCCGGAACGTACATTCCGTTCATGGACGCGCTCGGCAACTGGAACATTCTCATTGGTATGGGCGGGATGGCCGCGGCGTTCGTCATCGCGACGCTTTGGCGGTAGAGATCTGTTTCGAGCTGTTGGCGCCTCTATGAGCAGACGATCAAGTCGTCGTGGGTGGGCGTCCACCGCCTACTCGTTCAAGGCGGCGCTGCGCGCCGCGCCACCGCTCCGCGTGTCGAGGGTCCTCACCCGTCGTGGGGCCGCGATGTCGCACGTACTCGTGCCGCCGATCTCTGGCCAGGGTGGCGTGATCTCGGGTGACAGCGAGCGCGCCAGTAGGACGGTCGGGGACGCCGCCGGCAGGACTGCGGCCCGCACGGGGGGCTGATCGAGATGCCCCGATCAGCCGGGTTGGGCTGAGCCTTGCTGGACCTTTCAGCTGATCTTCATCACGGCGAGATGGTCGACCTCGCGGACCAACGACAGCCCAGGGACCTCAGCGAGCCACTTGGGCAGCGCCTCCTCGTCCCGCCGGTGGCAGTTGTCCAGCATGACGGTTGCGCCAGGGCGCAACTTGTCGCGCGGGGCTGGCACTGCGGGGTAGCGCGCGAGCTTGTTCGTGCGCCCAGGCGGCCCGTCAACCAGGAGAAGATCGATCTCCTCGACATCGGCGATGGCGGAGGCCGAATACCACGGCTGTTCGTGTCCGGCCACCTGGATGGGCTCCATCGGAGCGTGTCATATCTCTACGTTGCTCAGCCGCTCGTGTTGCAGCAGCCCAGTGACGATCGCGACCCAGTCCGCCGAGTTCTCCAGCGCGATCACCCGTCCTTCGCCCACTCGGCGGAGTGCTCTTCCGATCCACATCGTGGATGCGCCGCTACCGCACGCGACAACGACCTTCGGCCGTTCCAACAGGACGTGACGCACGACCTCGTACATTGCTTGGGATGACAATTGCCAACCCAGGTTCAGAGGTCTTATGGCTGCCTCTGGCTTACTCGACCCACTCGCGGCGAGCATGTCCCCAGTTGGAACTCGGCCTGCAGGTTCGCCTAGAGCCGACGTTGCTCTTTCCGCACGTTCTCCACGGAACGGCGCAACAGCGCAAGTTCGTTGACTACTTGTTTTGACTTGCGCGGCGTGAAACTACGTCGACGAAGCGGCGCCCCCGCGTGACCCACCGCGTTGCGATCCCGACGCGAGACGGTGGGTGTGGGGCGGCCGAGGTCATGAGCGCCAGGCGCGCCCAGTCCGACGTGGCGATCACCGCGAGGTGCTCCCCGGTCAGGTCCTTCAATGCAGCTGGGTCAAGGCCCGCGACCAGTGGATCGGCAAGTAGTTTGGAGAGCCGTCGCAACGCCCGAGTCCCAGCAACGGGCCCCGCTTTGACGACCGCTTTGAGGTATCCCTGGCGCATCAAGACCCTGGGCAGAGCTACGTTGGAGACAATCTCCCGCCGTTCGGATTCGGACAGGTTGCTCGTCCGCAGGTCCGCGAGCATCGAGCGCAGGATCCGCTCGTTCTTCTCGATGAGTGCCTCCGGCGTCTTGGCGCGCCTGGAGAGATGGGCGGGTTCGTCCGGGTTGTCGCCGTGCTGCGTGAGGTAGTAGTAGTCGTAGTCGCCGAGCATGAGGAACCGCGACGCATTCAGGATGTATGAGAAGGCGAAGCTCACATCTTGTCCGGAGGGAAGTCCCTCGTCGAACCGGAGCTGCTGGCGCTCGATCTCGGCGCGTCGGAAGACCTTGTGCACCGTCAGCGTCGCCAAAGCCTTGGCGCGGGGCACCTCGGCGTGCGGCTGGCGGACCCTGCAGAGGCCAGCACGCCCGTTCACCGGAACCTGGTTGACCGCGATCCAATCGGCCGGCGTAGCGGCCACTGCTTCGGCGATGCGCTCAAGCGCCAGGTCGCCGATGGTGTCGTCAGAGTCGATGAAAAAGACATACTCCCCGGTGGCTTCATCGAGGATGCGGTTTCGGGGACGCGCGGCGCCACCAGAGTTGCTCCCCAGCGAGATCACACGGAAGAATCCCGGATCCGCTGCCAGGCTCTTCTCGAACTCGGCCAGGATCGCGAGCGTCTCAGGCTCCGAGCTGCCGTCGTCGGCGATGACGATCTCGAAGCGGTCACGCGAGAGAGTGGAGTTGATCACCGACTGGAGGCAGTTCCGCAATAGGAACCTGCCGTTGAACACTGGGATTCCGACTGTCAAGAGCCTCCCCGACGGTTGGGCGCGAGCGGTCGCATCGAGAACCTCCCCCATACTGCAACCCTCCAGACTCTGTACGTAGGGGCCAACATCGGATCGATCTTGATCGACCGCTGCACAGCTTGCCAATGTGCGGAATCATGACCGATTAGACACGCCGCCACGACGACGCGCATGCTATCGCAGACCTCGCATCGGAGTCGCCGCCTTCAACCGCGAGCCGGATCGGCGGTAGGGAAACTGGTCGTCTACGCGTTCGAAGCCGGCTGACGAACTCATGGCTGCCGGGTCCGTGCAATGCTCGCGGTTGACCCGTGATGCCAGTAATGCGCGCTTGGTCAAGAGGGGTTCCCTTGCGTCCTGGAGTCCGAGAGCGCGGAGCTTGATAGGGCCTGTCCCGATTCCCTGTGGCTCGTGCTCTGTCGGGGCGCGCCTCAGCCGTTGATGAGACGCACCGCGAGGTTCATGTGTCCCAGGCCGATCGCCTCGAAGGAGAGCCCGGTGCGCGAGAGGAATTCTTGAAACGCCTTGTGCTCGTGGCGCTGCCAGCCGTGGTAGCCGAAGTACTCATCGAACACCACAATCGTGCCGGCGACGAACCAGTCGCTCAAGTTGTCGAACACCGTCTTTGTCGAGCTGTAGAGTCGGCGTCGAGATGGGCGAAGGCGAACGGGCCGCAGTCGACGGGATGGTACGTGTCACGTAGCTCATCGCGCACAGCCAACAGGTCCGTCACGGATTGTTCGTCGGTCATTCTGATCCCCCTCGTTGCGGCGCGATAGTAGCAAGACGCTTGATGATCGCCAACCGTCGTCCGCGCAGCGGGTCGTGTCGATGAGCTGGCCGCGGGGTAGGGGCCTTCGTCAGGCTGCTGGGTGAGGTGGAGTCGAGGGTGCAGCCGGAGACGCTGAACGCTGTGATAGCCGAAGTGCGCAAGACCCAAGAACCGGTACACGCCGTGCCACTCGCCGACGCCGTGTACCGCCTCGTCGCCCGCCGACGGGGTGGCAGAGGACCGCACGGTCCCGCCGACACCAATGGCCATTCATCGATGGCACGTTGCACTGGGATTGCCACGGCTCATCCGAGCCATGCGCTGACTCTCCTGGCCAGTCGCGAGAGACGCCCAATCGGGCGCGGGAACAACCAGTCCTGTACCTCCGCCATCGCCTTGTCCTCGGTGACCGTCGCGAACAGGTCGCGGTGCCTCTTCACATTGGCATAGGTCAACGCATCGATCTCTTCCTCCCCTGCGAACCTCGGGCTGACGGTCCGACGCCGCTGCCAGACTACGGTCTGTGGGTCCCCGCTCCCGATGGTGCGGAAGTCCAGTTCGGGATGGAGGTCATGGAGAGCGAGCACCGTCTTGCAGACGTCAGCGTGCCACGGCTCGCCATGCCCTCCTGACTCAGCCCGCAGGCGCAGAGCCGTCTCGCGGTCTGACGGCGCCGAGAACTCGCCGGCCGGCATGACGTTGTTCAGGACGACCACCGTACGGTCGTGTGCCGCGACGGTGAAGACGGTGCGGACCTTGTCCAACGCGTCTCGCCAGTCGCGCTGGTTGTCGAGCATCACCAGGTCGTAGGTGCGTCCCTTGGCAAACCAGGTGAAGAACTGATCGAGAGACACCTCGTAGAACTGCGCGCCCTGGTTGCGGTAGCTGCGTACGTCGAAGTGGAACTCCTCATCGACGATGTCGCGACTTGCGACCTCGACCTGAGTGAAGGCCGCGCGGCTGAGCCAGCCAAGCTGCAGGTAGGTCTCGGCGCCGGTGATGCGGGCCAGCCGGTTCAGGCGGCGGATAGTGTGCCCCGGCTTCCAGTCCGACGGGAATGTTCGTCCCCGGGGGATGGGCATCCCCAAGTGACTCATGTACTGCGCCGGGTTCGGTGCGAGGCGGACGACAGCCCGCCCTCTGACGGAGATCACCGCGTCTTGGCTGCAGGAGTGGAACTGCTGGTCGACGCCTCGTGCGTCGCCGATCGTCCTGAAGGAGAGGTGCTCCGGCCCGTGCCGGCGGAAGACGTGGAACCGCTTGCCTCCGATGTCCTTGAGTAACAGGAGGTTGTGGAACGTCGAGGCTTCCTCGCCAGCGACCACCTCCGCCCGCGCGAGCGCGTCGAGCTGGGCGCGGACCGGCATCAGCTCGAACGTGACGATCGTCCACCCGAGGTCACGGAGCCTACGCTCGATTATTTGCCGGTTGATCAGACCCCTCCCGTGAGCCGGGTCTCGGGAGAGCCACAACTTCGCGCCGTACTCCTGGGGAGGACCGTCGTAGGCCGCCAGGAAGGCGATGTGTTGCGGATGGCTCCAGTCGGCGTATTTGTAGCCCGCGTCCGGTACGTGCAGGCAGTCGAAGCGCGTGGGCCGCGTGAGGATGATGATCTCATTGCGGATGCCAAGGATCTCCAGGATGTCTTGCTCCCAGCTGTTGAGCTCGGGCGCCGTTGCGTCGTCGGCCGTCCAGACGATGGGCAGGTCTGGGTGGTCGGCGGCCCACCAGAGCCGCTGGCAGCTCTCGATGATGAAATGACCGTAGACGTGGTATAGGGGGGCCTGCGTATATCGATTCGCGGGGGACCGAATCGAACCCGTCGAAGCGGGTGGGGTCGGGAGGGATGAACGTGTGCTCTCCGTGGTGTCGGTCCTCGACCGTCGATTCCAGAAGCGTCCTGTCCTCACGCAGGACCCCGTAGTGCATCCTGTGCGGGTTCGGAGACGGATGGACCGTATAGATGGTGGCGTTCGTCAGCGACACGACGCCGAGCGGTTCGACCGGCGGGGTAGGACCGGAGGCGACACGAGACGGCATGATCGTCGAGACTAGGGCATGCCTTCTGATTCGGCCGTCGCGAGCGACGTTCGAACCGATCTGGCACGGTGGAGGCCGCGGAGACAACAGCGTAGCGAGGTCTTTGTCCCAGCCGCCGGTTCATCGCAGCCCGGCCGCAGCGCGGGATCCTGCGGTCCCATCCGCGCAGATTCCTGGCGCGCCTACTGCGGCTGCTTCATGCGTTCCTTTGCTCCCCTGTTCGTGCCCTCATTATGCGCACCTTTCTCTATGATGACGAGGTTGTGATAGCAATGAATGGCAACAATATTGCGATCCACGGGCGTCGCTTTATTGTCGTCGTCTTGCCATTCTTCATAATTCAGCCCGTCGACTAGGCGCTTCGCCAGACCCATTGTGGTCGAGGGATCGTTCAGATCTAAGCTGCCGCCGTACCGAGGCCAGTAGGAGGTCTGCGTATCTTCGATGGCATACAGGGCTCCAGCCGGTAACAAGGGAAACAGTATCTCGAAGGTTCGCCGGACGTCTCTGGGACGATGACTCCCGTCGTCTACGACTACGCGCAAATTCTTGGCGCTGCTCACGATAGTGCGCAACAGCGGTTGGTTGGTCTGGCTGCCTTGGTACGTTGCGATCCGCGGCTCAACTACAAACGATTTGTCCTCGACGTCCAAACCGATGATCTGCGCCTTCGGGAAGAACGCCTTCCACATACGTAGTGAGGATCCGCCTTGCTTCTCCCGGCTATAGCCACCGATTCCGATTTCGAACAGGGTGAAATTATCGTGCTTGAATTTGCCGAAGTGGTCCTCGTAATGCTGGGCGTATCGATGAGCGCCCCATTTGTCCGTTCCGAAATACTGGGCGAGACTAACTAGATCCCACTCCTCCATCGGGCTCAATTCCTCAGACTGCTGCCCGGAGGCCTGTTTGTTGGGCGTTGTGTTACCCGCTTCTTGTCGGCCCGGTTTCCTTCGAACCCGTCTGCGGAGGCCGTGCTCAAGATTGCGCAGCGCCTCCCAAGTGGACTGGCTGACCCGAGGCTTCACGGTGGCCACTGCCGTTTGGCGAAGCGATCGCAGCACTATCCCTCCTTCATTGATTAGCGGCACAGTCTGCCACCTCACGAAGTAGGGTCCGCGGCATGGGCGAAGGGGCTGGGATCAGCTTTCACCGGCTTCCCTGGGCGGCTGGCGCCAGATCTGGTCCAACAACTCCGTGCACCACGAGGCACAACCGAACCCGGGGGAGGTGAGAGGCCTACCACGTCGGGCTGTCGCAGCCCTGAGGATGCTGGGGGACAGCCTGAGCGCGAACGTGCGGGTGAGGGTGGGAAGCGGCCTCCACCAACGGCAGGGCCCGGCCATGTGCGGTGAGGGCGACCGACCGGAGGGTCGGCATCGTCAGACGCCCGAGCCGACGAGAACGGTGCCTGCCGGTTTGACGACCTGTTCAACCTGGTCGTCAGTCCCGCGTTCTTGGTGATTGCCTGGGCGCACGTGGGGGCAATCGGGGTGCGCGGACAGCTGGGGTGGACGGTGTGACAGCCCACTACATCGAAGACGTGTGCGGCGTGGAACCATTCCTTACCGACCTGCGCGCTGTCGGTCCCGACACTCGGGTAGCCTGCGCATCGGTTGTCGCTGGTGAGGACGCGCCCTGACTGGCTCGCATATGAGCTCAGGGCCTGCTGAGGGAGGTGGTCGGTGGACTCGCTCTCGGTGCGGTTGATCAAGAACAGTGTGGTCTATCCGACGATTCGCGTCGCGTCACACCCCGGCAAGCTGTTGATGGGCGTCTACGACGAGGACGACAACTACGTCGTTGGCACGGCGCTGAACCGGCGCTCAGGAGAGCAGGGCGCGCCGGTCCCGCGGGACTTGTTCCCCGTCGCAGCGGACTCTGATGCGCCCGAGGCGATCTACGCAGGAACCCTCTATTTCCATTTCGGCCACTTCTTGCTCGAGAGCCTGGCTCGCGCCTGGTACGCCCACCAGTATCCCGATGTCCCCTTTGTCTGGGCGGGGGCACATACCTGGCAGGGGGTGGAGTTGAAGCCGTGGCAGTCGGAGATCCTGGACATCCTTATGATCAAGAATCCGACGAGGATCATCGCCGACCCCGCTCGATTCGAACTTCTGCACATCCCGGACATCGGCTACCGCTACGACGACAGGTTCCACCCCGAGCACGCCGAGTTCCTGGGCCGCTACGAGGGGCCGGCTCAGGTTCCTGGTCACCGGCTTTGGCTGTCGCGAAGCATGATCGGCAGCGACGTCCGCGACCTCAACTCGGCCCCGGCCGAGCGGCGGCTGGCGGGAGCAGGGTGGACCATCGCACATCCGGAAACCCTCAGCATTCGTGAGCAGCTGGACCACCTCGGCCGGGCTGAGATCGTGGCGGGCGAGGAGGGGTCGGCGTTCCACATCTTGATCCTGCTGAAGGACGTTGCGTCGAAGAAGTTCCACATCCTCCGGCGGCACGGTCACGAGCACGGCAACATGCACACCATCGGCGACGCCCGCCAAGTCGATCAGTCCTTTTACAGCCTCGAACGGCAGCTGCTGCTCAGGGCTCAAGGGCGCGTAGTCTCCAAGATCAGCCCCAACTCCTCGGAGATCCTCGACATCCTCGACGTGCCTGTCCCGACCGCGCGCGATGCTGCTGAGGCGTCCGCCAACGACACAGTTCTCGAACGAGTCCTCGCCAACTTCGAGCCGCGGCGCTTCTTGGACGTAGGCGCCTCCAGTCCCCACCTGGTCGTCGGATCGACCGCGCCAACCCGCGTCGCGGTGAGTTCGCGCTTCGATTTTGACCCGCGTACCTACGCCGAGTTGGGGATCAACTTCTACGAGCTGAGGCTCAGGCAGTATGCCTACCTGTTCCACGAGGACCATGGCCGGTTCGACGTCATCCGGATCACGGGCTTGGAGTTCGAGGAAGTCATGGCGTCGTTTCGTGTCAGCAAGCGCCTCGCCCACGAGCGCACCACGTGGATCCTCGGTTCTGGGGATTTCGCCGCCAGGACCGCCCTGGCGATCCGGATGACGCACCCCGGCTTCACCGCCAGGCGTCTGTTCGTGCAGCGAACGAGCGTATACGTCGCGCAGCGGGTGCTAGGCGAACCGGCGGACGACGCGGGCGTGGGAACGCTGTCTGCGGCGGAGGTGAAGAGGCGCATCCGCTGGCTGCCTCCCGCCACCTTGCGTCGCATGGTGCGGCGCGAGGCCGGGACTCAAGGCTGATCGACCGAGTCGATTTGCGACCGCCGATTGGGGCGGTCGATCGCGCATGTGCCAGCTGGCGCGTGATGGGGTTGGCCCCCGTGCACCTACCCGGGGCCGAGCAGGTACTTCCCCGACCGATGCAGAGCGCGCCGACCGCGCACGAGGTCACCCCGGCCGAAGCCAGTCATACCACCGGCGGTCGGCCCAGCAAGGTCATCTTGACAACGGTGCGCCAGTGGATCGGTCGCCGCGCCGGGCGAGCCGACCACCCCTCGCGGTAACCGGCAAGCATTTCTTGTAGCGGTTCGCCCCGGGCGGCGGCGACGCTGGTCCAGGTCAGCAGGTAGCCGGCAAACACCGGGGCCGGCAGCAAGCGCCACGCCATCCACAGCCGGTTCCGCGCGGTCAGGCGGGCGTACCCGTTGTGCCGCGACGGGGCGGTACGCGGGTGGAAGGCCTGGAGATCGGCGGAGTACCAAATGGACCAGCCGGCATCGAGCAGCCGCCAGGACAGGTCGACCTCTTCCATCGCGTAGAAGAATCGCCCGTCGAAACCCTCGACCCCGTGAAACGTCGCGGCGCGTACGACGCACGCGGCACCGATGAAGTAAGTCACCGGACCCGATCTCTCGGCCGACCGGGCACCTACCCGCGGGATGTGGCGTCGTTGCGTGCGGCCCTGCTCATCGATTAGGCGGATCGCCATGGCACCGAGCCCAGGATCGGCTTTGAACCGGTCGACGACCGCAGCCAGCAGCCCTGGGTTGAGGAGCTCGGCATCGTCGTCAAGGAACATCACGAGTCGCGCATCAGCCGCGGTAGCGCCGACATTGCGGCCGGCGGGGATGCCCACATTTTCAGGCAGCACGATGAGCCGATCCCCAGGCTCGGTCTGCGGCGGATGGGCGCCGTTGACGACGAGCACGAGCTCC
>JAJTCL010000394.1 GCA_021323255.1 Propionibacteriaceae bacterium
TGACCACTGCCCCGACGATGCCGGCCGCAACGTCGGCTGGTCTGAGCTGGCCGTCGCCGAAGTGTGCTGACAGAGCAATCCCACTGGTAATCACTGAGATGGCCTCCGCCGTCGAGAGCGAACCCGACGGCGACTTGATCTTGGTGCGGCCGTCCGCGGTGACACCCGATCGCAGTTCACGGAACACCGTCACCACCCGGCGGATCTCATCGACGGCCGCCGGCACCTCCGGGAGCTCCAGCGAAGACGAAAGGTCTGCCACGCGAGTCGTGACGATGTTCACCTCGTCGTCCTCGCTGTCAGGAAGCGGCATGACGACGGTGTTGAACCGCCGACGGAGCGCCGAGGACAGCTCATTGATGCCCTTATCGCGGTCGTTGGCCGTGGCTATCACATTGAAGCCCCGCAGAGCCTGGGTTTCTCCACCCAGCTCCGGGATCGGCAGAGTCTTCTCCGAGAGGATCGTGATCAGCGCGTCCTGCACCTCGGCGGGGATTCGCGTCAGTTCCTCGATCCGCGCAATCGAGCCGTGTTCCATCGCCACCATCACCGGAGAGGGAACCAGCGCCTTCGGGCTCGGGCCCTCGGCAAGCAGCCGGGCGTAGTTCCAGCCATACCTGATCGCCTCCTCAGCTGTACCTGAAGTGCCCTGGATCATCAAGGTCGAGTCGTTCGAAATGGCGGCCGCCAGGTGCTCTGATACCCAGGACTTGGCGGTACCGGGCACACCCAGCAGGAGCAACGCTCGATCGGTCGCCAGCGTCGCCACCGCCACCTCTATCAGCCGGCGGTAGCCGACGTACTTCGCTGAGATCACCGTGCCGTCGCCCAGGGTGCCGCCCATCAGATAGGTCACAACGGCCCAGGGGGAAAGCTGCCAATGCGGTGGCCGCGGCCGGTCGTCGGTGGCCCGCAAGGCGGCTAGCTCAGTCTGGTAGGCCTGCTCAGCATGCGGCCGGAGCGGCTGGCTCGCCGCCTCGAACTGCTGGCTCACTGGATCTCCTTGTGCTTGCGCGCGCCTTCCGCTGCCCTTCACCACGGCGGTATCTCGAGACGCTGAACCGCAACCGCCACGCCGGCGAAGGCGCTCTGCATCTCGATGCGAACCCAGACGGTGCGCTCCAGGATGCGGTACGCCTCCCGTATCGACCGCAACGCTAGCGGCGTCAGCGCGTCCTCCGGCAGTGGCCTCTGCTGCACGGCTGACCGCAACAGCTCGTAGTGCTCCAGCGGCAAGTGCAGTCCGATTGTTGCGGCGTAACGGGACCGATGTTCCCTGAGCCGGCCGCTGCCAATGATCTTGAGAACTGTCTCGCTGAGGTCTTTCGACCATGGCGTGGCGGCACGCAAGATCAGCTGCGGATCAGCACGTACCGCGTCCTCGCTGACCACAACCTCCGGCGTGTTCGGATCCGACAAAAGATCATCGTGCAGGTGGGACCGAAGACTGCTGGATAGCCGAGTCCACTGCGGATTCTGTGCCACAAACCACACGCCGCGCTCACCAATGGCCCGAGCCAGAGCGGTCCGGTCCACTGCAGGAGTCCGAGCCGCCACCAAGGCGAGCGGTGTCCAGTAGCTGGAAGAGGCCAGCTGGCCATGCTGAACGGCAGCGATCAACCACAGATTGAGCAGCTCCAGCTGTGGCGGGGACAGCAATCGGTCCAGAATCTCGTGGGCAGCGCGGCTTGCGACCGGCTGCCGGTCGGGTGGGCCGAGCGGTGCCGGCGGGCAGGACGCCAAAAGACCACCTGCTCGGGTGACAGCACGATGCCGGGCGGCCAGGGACAAGACCACGTGCGCTGGATCCATGCCGTGGTTGCGTTCTGTGCCCCAAGTTGGTGGCAGCTGAGCGGGGACGGGCCGCCGGTCGGTCCCGACAAGCCCCACCGTGACAACGTCCTCCCACACCGCCATCACTAGGCCGCCCTTGCCACAACTGCGGTGCTGAACGGCTCGGTGGCATCCGCACCGAGCAGACTCAGCGGCCGGAACCCGCGAGTCGTCCATTCGCCGAAGATCTCGATCGGCTCACCCGCGGAACGGGCGAGCAGGGGCCAAGGCTCTTCTGGAAGGTCGATGATGTCGCAGCACGCGCCCTCAGCAGCCCGCAATCGCCACCGTCCGACATCGGGGACAGGAACCGCCTGGATCACTGCTGGCATTCTTACCGCCCAGGGGTCGGATGCCACCAGCTGGGCGAAGCGAGCGCGAACCTCGGAAAATGATTCGGCCGTCGGCATCGTCGAGCCGGCGGTAGCACTGCTCTGCTCACCTACCACGGCGCGAAATTGCCCAGCGCCTGGGTAGAAGTGCAGCCGGGCGTGAAGCAGGTGGCCGGCCATCACCGTCGCATCCAACATGCCACCCGGCGGTGCGAAGCTCATGATCACCGCCCACCGACCGGAGGCAGCGCCATGGAGCCACACCCGCCGGGTGTCGAGCCGATATTCGGCGGTGTCGACCATGCCCACTGCGAACCAGTGGTCGAGGATGCCTGGCATCGCAAGGACTTCAGCCTTGCTGACCGAATAGCCGATCCGGGCCCGCACAGTCGCTGCGAGATCGGGTGGCAGCTGATCAAGTCGTCGGTGCGCCTGGACAAGCAGATGCAATGCGCCCAACTGCTCCAGCACCCGGCTCGGCCACCCGGCACTGGCAAACTCCGCCGGAATGGATCGGAGCATGCCAGCGACTCCCGGAGCCTGCGCATCAACCAGCCGCGCCGCCATTCGGTCGAAGTGTGCATAACCGGCCCGTTCCAAACCGGCGATACCACCACGCACCTGGTCGCACAGCCACTGATCCAGTTCGTCGAGCCCGCTGGCTACCCGCTCGGCACGCGCAGTGGCGCGCTTGGCCGCTGCCACAGGATCGGCTAGCTCGCCCGGCCGCCGCCCCGCAGCAGGCAGCTGGCTTCGCCGGGCTGACCGCGCGCGTAACCAGGCCGCCGCGAAGTCTGGCGGCTCTGCGGACAGCACTT
>JAJTCL010000395.1 GCA_021323255.1 Propionibacteriaceae bacterium
CCCTGCGAAGAGAAGCGCGTCGCGGCCTCGACCGGCACCGAGCTCGCGAAACAGTTTGCGGAACTGCGGAGAGTCCACGTCCAAAAAGTCGGAGTCGACATCCAGGTTGATGAGCTCCACCCGAAAGCCCTCCGGACTGAGGACCTCGCTGGCCCCGGACGCGAACTCACTGAAGTACCACGAGCGCAGCGTAGGGAGCACGATGCCGACAGTTCTGGACTGCCCACTTGCCAGAGCGGTGGCTAGGTGGGAGGCCGAGAAATCCAGCCGATCGGCGGTTTCGATGATCCGTTCCCTGGTTGAGGCGCCAACGCCAGGGACGCCGCGCAGCGCGCGCGAGACTGTCCCTTTGTTGACACCAGCTTCCCGGGCGACATCGGAAATCGTGGTGCGCCGAGCCGTAGCCCGAGGCCTGGTAGCGATCACCCAGCTGTGAGTTTCGGCGAGCACGACCTAAACTATACGGCTCGCAGGCGCTCTGAGCAGCCCTTCGTCCTGCCCCTGACCAGGGGAATTGTTCCGAGGCGACCCCTGGCTTTGTCGCAGTCCCGGCTCAGGGGAGAATGTCGCGGGAGCCTGGACCAGGGACGCCCTTGGGGGAGGAGGACGAGAACCTATGGCCGCGGTGCTGGCACGGTGGCGTGCCACCTACACCCCAGGGGACTGGGTGGTGCTGTCCGGGCCAACCTCTCTCGTGCTGCTCGAGCCGCCAACTCATGAGTGGGCGGCGTTGATCAACACCTTGTGGGAGGAGGTCGTAGCTTCCAGTTCGATTGTCGACCTCGCTGACAGGCTGGCGAGCTTCAAGATCGATGCCCTGCCCAGCTTCGGCGCGTTCTTCTGGACCGCAGATGGCATGCGCTCGCTGATCCGTGGGCAGATCTCGGTCCTCGATCTCGCCACCGGGAAGGTGGTTGCGAACGGCGAGGGAATGCAGACCTGGAGTGAGGTCGGGCTGGCCGGCGTGTCTCATATCCGGGTCGACACCCCATACGAGGGAGATGCCACCCTGTTGGAACTGCCGCTTGTCGTCGGAGCCGTACGTGCCTCATCAGTGACCCTCGATGCATCAGAGCGGGCACAGCTCGACTCTCCTCAGGGTGAGTCGGTGCCGGCTGCTGCACCGCTGCCCGGACTCGCCTCCGAGCCGCTGCCAGAGGTGGCCGCCGCGACGCCTGCTGAGCGAACACAGCGGCCAGAGCCAGTTGCCGGGGTGACAGCAGCTGCGACTACACCGACCGAGCAGACGGCTGAACTGTCGGCATCAGAGATTGCAGCTCTGCAAAGTGCCGACACTCAGCTGCTGCCTTCGTCATTCGATGGGCCTGCATCAAAGGTGCAGTACGAGGTCGCTGGGCCAGCACAACCAGTGTCTACTGCTGCACAGGAGGCGGTATCCGATGCTGCAGCTGAATCGGTCGGCTCCACTGAGCCAACCTCAGAACCCTCGCTGGATGAGAGTATTCAAGACTCGGCCATCTTGGCAGTGCTGTGTCAGCGCGGGCATGCCAACCCGCCGAACTCCACCGACTGTCGAGTATGCAGCAGCCCGGTGGCACGCAAAGTTCCGCAGTTTGTGGCAGGCCCGGTCCTCGCCGTGCTTCGTGCTTCGGACGGCTCGAGCGCGGAGGTGGATCGACCTGTCCTGATCGGCCGCGCACCGTCGGGCGATCGGTCGAGCAGCCGCTCACCCCGGCTGATGACCGTCCCGAGCCCGAACCACGACATCAGCCGGACACATCTGGAGGTGGCGCCGGATGACTGGCAGATTGTTGTCACCGACCTGAACTCCACGAACGGAACGGTCCTGGTACGTCCCGGATCCGTCGATCGTCAGCAGCTCGCTCCCGGCGACCCGGTCCACGTGCAATTAGGCAGTGTCCTGGAGCTCGGTGATGGAGTGTCTGTATTGATTGACTTTCCGCAGTAGCGTCTCAGCTGCGAAACAGTCACCAACCACAAGGAGCTGTTCATGGAATCGCCCGCGCAGGGTCGACCGAATCGGGAGACCGGCCTGCCCCCCGGCGTGGAGGTTGGTCCGCTCGGCAAGCGTTTCGTCGCGTATCTCATCAACCTTTCGGTGCCGGTGATCGTCAGCCTTGCGCTGATCTTCCTGCTGCCGAGCACGACGGGCGGGCTCGGCATGACCCTGGGCGTGATCGGTGGGCTGATCACGATCGGCTGGCTCGTCCTCGTCTGGTACACACTCGCGGTGCGGGCAGCGAGCCCAGGTCTGCGAGCCATGAAGTTGCAGGTCGTCGGCTTCCTGGACGGCCGACCGATCGGGCCCTCCCGAGTTCTTCTGCGAGCAGTGGTGTTCTGGGCGCTCTGCATCACTGGAATCGGCTTGTTGATTATGTTGATCATGATGCTGAGGCATCCGCGCAAGCAGGGCTGGCATGACCTCACCGTCACATCGGTGATGATCAAGGAGCGTCTGCTGGCACCACCGTTACAGCCGACTCGGGCGGTCGCCGGCGCGCAGCAGAGTCCTCCGGCTCAGGTTCGCAATACTTCGCCCCCGCAGCCGAGCAGCGTACCTGCGGGGGCGCCGCCGAGCTACACCCCTGGGGAGGGTTATGCGCCTGCTGGCAGCGCTGCGCCGCCAAGTCCTGGAATGGCGCCTGCGGGCTCGGGCGCTCCGTACGCCGCAGCTGTACCTCCGGGTGGGTCTGCGGTGCCCTACGGAAATAGCTCGTATGCGGCGCCGCCTCAAAGTGCGCCATCCGGACCGCCGTCTTACGGGTCGTCGCCCACCTCGCAACCCTCCAGCGATGAACTCTCTTCATCTGAGCAGCAGCAGGCCGGTCCAGTCCCATTGGCTTCACAGGGTTCTCCTTCCGGCGCATCGCCGGGATATGAGGGAATGCCGGCCTTTGCGTCCTCGCCTGGTGATTCTGCGGATCAGACCGCTGACGGATCCTCTTCCCCGTACGACCAGGATTGGTCGATCTTGCTGGACGACGGAAGGCGAATCGCGGT
>JAJTCL010000396.1 GCA_021323255.1 Propionibacteriaceae bacterium
GTTGCCAGGCGCAGGACCGCCGGTCGACCCGGCCATCCTGACCGTCATCGCGACCGCCGCCCGCGACCGGCAGCGGGTCAGATTCGGCTACATCAGCCACGACGGCACCCAGGGCAGTCGCGCCGCCGAACCGCAAAGTTTGGTGCATGCTGATCGTCGCTGGTACTTGCTCGCCTGGGACCCGGCAAGAGACGGCTGGCGCACCTTCCGCGTCGACCGGATCACCACTCTCCAGATCACCGGGCCACGATTCACCCAGCGTGACCCGCCCGACGGCGACGCCGCCGCGTACGTATCCCGCTCGGTGTCGTTCGCGCCCTACCGCTACCAGGCCCGCATCCGGCTGCACGCCCCGGCCAAGGTAGCCGCCGATCGTCTCCCGCCCACCGTCGGCCACCTCCAAGCCGACGGCGAACACGCCTGCATCCTGAGCACCGGCGCCGAATCCCCCGACGTGCTCGCCATCTACGTAGCTGTCCTCGGCACCGAGTTCGAAATACTCGACCCGCCCGAACTGGCCGAGCACATCCTCGCCCTGGCCGGCAGGCTCACCCGCGCGGTTCAGCCACTGATCCGCCCGCATCTCCACAGCGAGCCAACCCCGCGGTCTCAAGTACCGCCGCTTTCAGATACCTGATCCACAACTGCCTGCACCAGGGCATCCCCGTTTAGCAGTGCTGGGTCGTTATGGTCAGCGCCCTCTACCGCGACAAGGCGTATCGGCCCACGGGCGGCGGCGACCGACCGCCGGCTTTACTCGGCAGGAACGGTGGAGTCCGTGCCATGCACACGCCGCACACTCCCAGTCTGGTCCGACGCCGGCGGGCGCTAGCTCGTTCTTACTCTTCCCACTCCCACGACCGTTGGCGGTACTGACGCGGGACGAAGGAGACCAGACATCCGCCGGGCAGAGGAGTCATCTTGAAATCACTCGGCGACATCAGAAGATGGTCAGGGTCGACTCGGCTCATCTCCTCAGGGGTCGGCAATTCCCTAAGCTCGCGCCGACGCGGAGTCGCGGGCACTGGTGCTGGTACCGGCTTGGTGGTTGGAAGCCGGGTCCTCACCGCTGCCCGGAGTGGTTCCCCGTGCGGCATCACGGCACCGCAGGCCGCGCACGTCCTGCCGCCGCGGTTTACCCCTTCACAGACAGGGCATCGCCACATTGCGCTCATCCTGGAGGTCGATCAGTTCGCTTCCGGACGAGCTTTCCGACTAGACGACCCGCACGGCCTGACCCGGTAGTCGGCGATCGTTGAAGTGCGGCGCGGAGTCCCTTACCCCTAAGAGCACCGGACGGCGGTGGTCCCACCTCGTCCTGCGTCACCGGTCGCATGGTCATCAGGGTGGCGTGTACGTGACTGATCGTGGGTCGTTGAACCGGTTCCGGCGCCAGCATGGCATCAACAAGGTCGGCGAGTTGGGTGGGGATCTCGCGGCGAGGAATGCGTAGCCTTTCGCGGTTCCTGACTGCCACCGCCGGTTCGTGATATCTCGCAATGTCGAAGGGCGGCGGCGCTCCAGTCAGGTACTCGGTATAAATCAAGCCGAGGGCGAAGATGTCGGAGCCCACCCCGAGTTCGCTCGCAGGGACACCAACCTCTTGGATGTAGCCGAGCAATTCGGGGGAGTAATAGTTGATCGTGCCGACGATCTCTTCGGGCGGCGGCGGCCGGCCAGCGATGTAGGCGTTATCGAAGTCGATCAGCTTCGTCGTGTAGCCCACCTCGGTGCGCTTGATCAAAACGTTGCTCGGCTTGAGGTCGCCGTGGACGATCTTGAGATCATGAAGGATTTTCAGGCTGTGCGCCACGGTCTTCATCAAGACGAGCTGAACAGGTAAGCCGAGTGCCGCGATGTCGGCGCTAGTCAGGCCCTCGGCGTCGACCTTCTCGGTCACCTTGTAGTACTTGGCACCCCAACGAAAGAAGTCCAGCGTGACAATGAGATTTCCACCGTAGGCGGACAGCGGAGCCAGTGCGCGTTGGACGCCTCGGTGATGTGCCTCGAACGCGGCACACCGGGCCCGCTTTTTCGCTTTGATTTTCTCGCTGCCGGGGGCGTCGTCTTCGGGATAGGTCGGGCTCAAGAACTCCTTGATGAAGTACTGCCGCCCGCCCCGCTCGGCGAAGGTCCACTTACTCAGGCCAGCACCCACAACCTTGAAGTCCTCGAGGATCGTGTAGCCGTTGATAACATCGCCGGCCTTCATGACGAGGCTTCTTCCGTACGCTCCGGCGCGGGCTCGTCAGTTGGCCCGCCCTCCTCGGCCCGTGGAGTCTCTTCGTTGTCTGCCGCGCCGTTAGGGACCGTCGGCTCGCCGTCCGACGCATCGAGGTCATTGGAGCTGTCTTGGGCAGCGTCTGACTCCTCCTCTTCGGAGTCTTCACTGGCCATGGATTCGTCCTCCGCAAGGGCCTCTGGCCGCACATAGCGCTCGTATCCCGACTTGTACTGGTTCCACCTTTCCGTCATCTCATCGAGCTGGCGCTCCCGCAGTGCCCGGAGTTCCTGCTCGGCCCGGGTGACGGCGTTGCTCAGCTCATCGAGCGGCTCAATGAAGTCGGATGCGAGCTCGGCAACCCGAGGCACAAACAGCTTTTGAAACTCCTGAAGGTCCGCGCCCACCCCGAGCGTCGACATGGCGGCGTCGTCACCCGTGACCGCTGCGATCTCGGCCTGCAGCGCTGACGACCACGCTTCGGTATTCCGTGCCTCCAGCAAGTGCCTCAGCACCAGATACTCAAAATGCATGGGCGTACGTACATATCCGAAGCAGCCATCGGTGGCGCACACCACCAGAAACGGGGACCACAACTCCACGCGGCGGTAATTGATGTGGAATGCAGTGTCAGCCGACATCGCATTGCTCACCACGGAGTCGCGACGAAGGTTGACCAGGGCGTCCCCTGGATCGCGCAGGTCATCGGTGGTCAGCTGGCGCGCCCCGCCGGACTCGAAGACGTA
>JAJTCL010000397.1 GCA_021323255.1 Propionibacteriaceae bacterium
CTGGTGAATAGAGTTCGGTCCCCACGAGCCGGGCGCGTACGGCCGCACCGGGGGCGGATCCTGCAACAGCGGCTCCGAGCGCTCCCAGAGGCTTTCGATACCTTCGGCCGTGGTGAAGAGCGTGTGATCATCCCGCATGGCATCCAGGATCAGCCGCTCGTACGCCTCGAGAATCTCGCTCACCCGATCGGTCTCGTGCGTTGAGAACTGCATGCTCAACTTGTCGAGCTTCATGCCTGGTCCGGGTCGCTTGCCGTAGAACGAGAGGGAGACTTTGGCCTCGTCAGCAAGATCAAAAGTAAGATGGTCCGGACCGGACGAGCCGACCCCCGATCCCGCAGGGAACATGCTCTTCGGTGCCTCTTTGAAGGCAATCGAGATGATCCGCAGGCCCTCGGCCATCGTATCGGAGTCGCGTGCGACCCCTTCTTCCTCGCGATATCCGGCGTATTGGCCACGGACAACTTCGTGTGGATCGAGCGGCAACATTGAGCGAAAGACTTTGTTCTTTTCCTCGCTAATTGCTCGGGGTTCTAGCGCGGTTGGCGGTTCCATCGCGACAAATGCGAGCACCTGGAAGAGGTGCGTGACGACCATGTCCTTGTAGGCGCCGGTCACCTCATAGAAGCCCGCCCGCCGATCCAGACCCAGAGTCTCGGGGATGTCGATCTGGACGTGGTCGATGAAGTTCCGGTTCCAGATCGGCTCGAACAGCCCGTTGGCGAAGCGGAACGCAAGGATGTTCAGCGCGGCTTCTTTGCCAAGGAAGTGATCGATTCGGAAGACTTGCCGCTCCTTGAAGGTCTCGTGGACCTGATCGTTGAGGGTGATCGCACTCTGCAGATCGGTGCCGAACGGTTTCTCCATCACGACCCGGGAGCGTTCCACCAGTTTCGCCTCGCGCAGGGTGTTGATGACCTTGGGCGCAGCAGCCGGCGGAACGCTCAGATAGTGCAGGCGTCCGACCGGCCCGCCGAGCTTCTCCTCAGCGACCCGGACCGCCTTGCCCAGGCCCTCAGCGCCGGCCGACTGCGGGATATAGGTGAGCCGTTCGCCGAAGGAGTCCCAGTGTTCCTCGGTCAACGGGTGGTGGCTGAACTCGGTCACCGCCTCCTTGGCGAACTTGCGGAACTCGTCCTCGGTAAGGTCCTCCAAGGAGGTGCCGACCACCTGGATATCGGGCGCGAGCGCCGACAGGGCGAGATGGGCCAAGCCAGGGAGCAACTTACGGCGGGAGAGGTCACCGGTAGCCCCGAACAGCACGATGACGTGGGGCGTGATGACGTCGCTCCCTTTGCGCGGACGCGATCCCGGCGCGGGATAGGCAATGGTCTGAACATCGTGTTGTACTGCCACGCCTCGATGCTCCCACCTGCCGCATGGCCGCAACAAGATGACACCCGGATTTAATGAGCACATGGGACACCCCTTGCCGTACGCCGCCAACTGCTCGCTGCTCTTCACCGAGGTTGCGCTTTTGGAACGCCCGGCGGCAGCCCACGCGGCAGGGTTTGCCGCGATTGAGTTCTGGTGGCCGTGGCCCGATCAGCCGGTCCCACCCGAGGCGGAGATCGACAGGTTTGTGGCAGCCGTGCGCGACGCCGGGGTCCAGCTGATCGGCCTCAACTTCTTCGCCGGCGACCTCGCAGGCGCTGACTGCGGTGTGCTGTCGATCCCGGCGCGTTCGGCGGAGTTCCGGGAAAACATCGCCGTCACCATGAGTATTGGCGAAGCCCTCGGCGTAGCCGCCTTCAATGCGCTGTACGGCAATCGAGTAGACGATGCGGCGCCTCAGCAGCAGGACGATCTGGCAACCGAGAACCTGCTGCTCGCAGCCCAAGCAGCGGCAGCAATTGGCGGGACGGTCTTGCTGGAACCGATCAGCGGGCCCAAGCCGTATCCGCTCCGAACCGCCGATGATGTCGCCGCGGTGCTCGATCGGGTGCCCGCATCGAACACCGGCTTCCTCTGCGACCTGTTCCACCTCGCCAACAATGGCGCCGACATCGACGCGGCGTTGGCGGCCTACGCCAACCGGATCGCTCATGTGCAGATCGCCGACCACCCCGGTCGCGGCGAACCCGGCACTGGCACCCTCGACCTGCAGCGCTACCTCAGCATGATCGAAGCCAATGGTTACTCGGGCTACGTCGGGCTCGAGTACATTCCGACCACGACCACGATCGACAGCCTCCGCTGGCTGCGCCAGCAGAAAGTGATGCCACTGTGAGCACCATCGCCTTCATTGGTCTCGGCATCATGGGTGGGCCGATGGCCCGGCATCTGGTTGAGGCTGGCCACAGGGTGATCGGCTTCAATCGCTCTTCCGAGCCTGTGGAGCGACTGGCGGCGGCCGGCGGCGAGGGCGCGACCAGCGTCGCCGACGCCGTCCGAGACGCGGAGGTGACCATCACGGTGGTGCCGGATTCGCCCGACGTAGAGAGCCTCGCGCTCGGCGAGGATGGAATTTACGCCAACGCGCGGCAGGGATCGATCCACATCGACATGTCCTCCATCAGACCCGATGTTGCCGCCCGTCTCGCTGAGGCTGGCAAGGCAGCGGGGGTACGCGTGATGGACGCGCCGGTGAGTGGCGGTGAGACCGGGGCGATCGAGGGCACGCTGTCGGTCATGGTGGGAGCGGAGCGCGAGGACTTCGATGAGGTTAAGCCCATCCTGGAAACGATGGGTACCACGGTGGTGCTCGTCGGCCCACCCGGCTCCGGTCAGACAGTCAAGGCGGCCAATCAGCTGATCGTCGCGGGCACCATCGAACTGGTGGCGGAGGCCATCGTCTTCCTCCGGGCGTATGGAGTCGACACGGAGGCTGCAGTCGCTGTTCTGGCTGGCGGGCTGGCCGGCAGCCGAATCCTGGAGCGAAAGGCCGCGAACATGCTGGCGGGCAACTTCGAACCGGGCTTCCGGATCGATCTGCATCACAAGGACATGGGCATTGTGACCGCAGCCGCCCGCGAGCGCGACGTCGCGATTCCGCTGGGTGCGCTGACGGCCCAGCTGGTCGGCGCCGTACGGGCCCAGGGTGACGGCAAGTTGGACCACTCAGCGCTGCTTAAGGGTGTGGAGCGCTTGTCTGGGCGTAAGCCACTTGGGGGAGGGTGACAACGCGCGTCGTACTAGCTCCTGACAAGTTCAAGGGCTCCCTGACAGCTGCCGAGGTCGCCGAGGCGCTCGCCGCCGGCCTGCAGGATGTG
>JAJTCL010000058.1 GCA_021323255.1 Propionibacteriaceae bacterium
TTGTCCAGCCGGGACCCACAAGACAGACATCGCCTGCAGCGGCTGCATAGGCCACGCGACGCACGTGACCTCAGGCCGGGACCAGCCTCGAAACACGCTGCACCTTGAAGCCGCGCAACCGCACGCAGGCGAAGGGCTCGGCGGCGGGCAGGCGAAAACCTAAGAGCTTGAGACCCGAGGTATGACAAGGTCTGCCGGCGCGCCGAACTCACCCACCGCGTTTTCGCCAGGCCGCCGCCGAGCCCTTCGCCGAAGGAGTAAGAAACCCGCGCGGACACTCAGGACTGCAGCGCGTGCCCGATGGCATATTCCACGGCCTTTAAAGCGTCCTCGGCGCGACTTCCGTCGGTCCCGCCGCCCTGGGCGATGTCGGCCTTGCCCCCACCGCGACCTCCGAGGGTCTCGCTGGCAACCCGCACCAGCGCACTGGCGTCCAGGCCGCGGTCTCGGGCGCCTTGCGTTGTCACGATGACCACACTCGGCTTGTCAACGGGTCCACCTACCAGCGCCACAACTGATGCTGTGTCTTGGACCCGGTTGCGGATCTCGAAGGCGAGCGACCGCAGATCGGTGCCGGATAGGCCGTCAGCCTGGTGGGCAATGTAGCCGACCCCCCACATGTCGTGGCTCTTGGCGACGATGCTGCCGACATCGGACAACACGGTCTGGTTCCTCAGGTCCGCGATCCGCTTCTCGGCCTCTTTGAGCTGTGCAACGAGCTTGTTGATCCGATCTGGGAGCTGCTCAGGCTGCACCTTGAGGGCGTCGCTGATTTCTAGCACGAGCGACCGTTCCTTGGCGAGGTACCGGAAGGCTTCGATGCCAACAAACGCCTCAACCCGTCGAACCCCGGATCCGACACTGGACTCGCCGGTGAGGGTGACCAGTCCGATCTGGGAGGTGTGTTGCACATGGGTACCGCCGCACAGCTCCCGCGACCAGGGACCCCCCATCTCGACGACCCGTACCGCTTGCTCGTCGTAGGTCTCACCAAAGAGCGCGAGTGCACCGATCTCGCGAGCCTTGGTCAGCGGCATGATCGACGCGGAGACATTCAGGTCCTTGCGGATCGCCTGGTTTGCCGCCTCCTCGACGTCGGCCCGGATCTGCTTGCTCAGCCCGCTCTGCCAGGCGAAGTCGAGCCGCAGGTAGCCCGGTTTGTTGTACGAGCCGCTCTGCAGCGCGCTCGGCCCCAGCACTTGCCGGAGTGCCGCGTGCATCACGTGAGTTCCCGAGTGCGCCTGGCAGGCACCGAGGCGCCATTCACCATCAACCGAGGCCAGCACCTGGACGCCGCTGAGCAGCTCACCCTGTTTGACCCGGACCCGATGCACGATCAGGCCTTTGACCGGGCGCTGCACGTCGAGGACCTCGAGCTCAACGCCATCACCGATGATCCGGCCGGCATCGGAGTCCTGGCCGCCCGATTCGGCGTAGAACGGCGTCTGTTCCAGGACAACCTCCACCAGGTCACCCTCTTCAGCGGCCTCGGCGAGTACGCCGTCCACGACGATGCCGCGAACCTTCGACTCGGTGCTGAGCGCGGTGTACCCGGTGAAGGGGGTCGGTCCGAGCTCGCGCAACTCGCGGTAGATGTCCACCGCCTGAGCGCCGGCCTTCTTGGACTTGGCGTCGGCCTTGGCGCGGTCCTTCTGTTCCTGCATCAACCGTCGGAAACCTGCCTCGTCGACGTTCAGCCCCTGCTCAGCCGCCATCTCGAGGGTGAGGTCGATGGGGAACCCGTACGTATCGTGCAGCTGGAACGCCCGCTCACTGCTGAGCGCCGGTTGCTGCTCCCGCTTGGCATCAGCCACGGCGAGGTCGAAGATCTGGGTACCGGTGGCGAGGGTTCGCCGGAAGGCGTCCTCCTCCGCGTACGCGATCTGAGAGATCCGTGGCCAGTCTGAGGCGACTTCGGGATAGGACTCCGCCATCAGGTCGCGGCTGATCGGCAACAACTCTGGCAATACCGGATCGGTCACGCCGAGCAGTCGCATCGCCCGAACCACGCGGCGCAGCAGCCGGCGCAGCACGTAGCCGCGAGCCTCGTTGCCGGGTGTGACGCCATCAGTGATCAACATCAGGCCAGATCGGATGTGATCGCCGACCACCCGGAGCCGTACGTCATCTTCGTGCCGGTCGCCGTAGCGCTTACCCGTCAGCTGAGCTGCGTGGTCGATCACCGGATAGACCTGATCGATCTCGTAGAGGTTGTCCACGCCCTGCAGCAGGTAGGCGACGCGCTCCAGACCCATGCCGGTGTCGATGTTCTTCCGCGGAAGCGGACGCGCCACGTCGAAGTCGTCTTTGTTCCGGATGGTGGATAGCTCCTCTTGCATGAAGACCAGATTCCAGATCTCCAGGAAGCGATCCTCGTCAACAATCGGCCCGCCGTCCGGGCCATACTCGGGACCACGGTCGACCCAGATCTCGCTGCACGGTCCGCCGGGACCCGGAACGCCCATGTGCCAGTAGTTGTCGAGCAGGCCACGGCGTTGAATACGCTCCGGTGGAAGTTCGGCGATGTTTTCCCACAACGCTGCGGCCTCGTCGTCGGAATGCAAGACGGTGACCCAGATCTTGTAGGGGTCAAACCCATAGCCGCCCGCCTCTTGTGAACCGGTGACCAGCTCCCAGGCGTAGCGGATGGCCTCGGCCTTGAAGTAGTCACCGAAGGAGAAATTCCCGTTCATCTGAAAGAACGTGGCATGGCGGGTGGTCTTGCCCACCTCGTCGATGTCGAGGGTCCGCACGCACTTCTGGACACTCGTCGCTCTATCGAAGGGCGGTGTCTCGGCCCCAACGAAGTACCGCTTGAAGGGCACCATGCCGGCGTTGACGAACAACAGCGTGGGATCGTTGTAGAGCAGGGGCGCAGACGGCACAACTTCGTGATCACGCAATGCGAAGAAATCCAGGAAGCGGCGCCGAATCTCGGCGGTTTTCATGACGTGGTCCTTGGGTGGTAACTCGAGAAGGGCTAGCGGAGAGGTTCCTCATCGGGTAGGCCGAGCGTCTCACGGAGCTCCGTTTCCCGCTCGGCCATTCCAGCTCGCAACCGGTCGACGAAGCCGCGGGCCGACTCGCTGACGCTGCTCGCGGAGTTCGCGACGCGCTGACCGACGGCCTTCGGACTTGTCTTCCTCAGATACCCCCGGATCTTGACCGACACGAAGACCGCGACACCCGCGCCGATGGCGAACCAGAAGAAGCGGCGGAACATCACGCACTCCTCCTCGCCTTACGGCGTGATCCGTCACCGCGAATCGCCTTCCGTACGCCGTAGCTGAATGCCGCCGTCTTCACCAGCGGACCACCAAGGGTCGCGGAAAACAGATTGGTCATCTGTGCCGCATTCTCAGTGACCACGGTCGCATTGCGGCTGGCTTTGGCGACGTCATCGGTCACCACGCTGAGTTTGACCAGCTCATCGTTGGTCGCGCGTACCGTTCCGCGCAGCTCGGTGAGAATCGGCACCGACTCATGGCCGATATCACGCACCGCGAGTCGGACCTCCTCCAGCACCCGCCCGAGCTTGAGCAGCGGCACGGCCGTCAATGCCACCAAGGCGACAAATGCAACGGCGGCGATCAGGCCTGCGATCTCCCCTACCGACATCGGATTTCCTTCTACTTGGTGAACAGTGCGGAGTGGCCACGCGGCGTGCCTATGCGACCTTACCCTGCTCCTACCCAGGGAAAGCTGGCATTTCCAGCACCTCTAGTGATCAGAATGACCCAAGAGCTCCTCGATGCGCGCCAGCCTGGCTACCATGGCTGCTTCGGCGCCATGCTCACTCGGGATGTAGTAGCGGGCACCGGCCAACTCTTCCGGCAGGTACTGCTGAGCCGCAATGCCGTGGGGCTCGTCGTGGGCGTAGGCGTAGTCCTGGCCATGTCCGAGCCGCTGGGCGCCCGGATAGTGAGCGTCCCGCAGGTGGCGTGGCACCAGTCCGATCCTGCCGGCGTTGACGTCGGCCAGCGCAGCATCCACCGCCTTGATAACCGCATTCGACTTGGGCGCCAAGGCAAGCGCAATGACCGCTTGCGCCAGGTTGATCCGTCCCTCCGGCATCCCGATGAACTCGACGGCATGCGCAGCGGCGACTGCTGTCTGCAGCGCGGATGGGTCGGCCAGACCAATGTCCTCCGATGCCAAGATCACCAGCCGCCGAGCGATGAAGCGTGGGTCTTCCCCGGCGGCCACCATCCGGGCGAGGTAATGCAGGGCCGCCTGGACATCGGAGCCTCGAATGGACTTGATGAATGCGCTGATCACGTCGTAGTGCTGATCACCGGCACGGTCGTAGCGGACCGCCGCCTTGTCAACGGCACGCTCGACCATGTCGGTGGTGATCATCGTCTGACCCACGGCAGATGCGCCTGCGGCCGACTCCTCCAGGAAGGTCAGCGCGCGGCGCGCATCAGCCCCGGAGAGGCGCACGATCATGGCGCGAGCATCGGAGTCGAGCTGGTATGCGCCGGCCAGTCCGCGGTCCTCTTTCAGCGCTCGATCGATGAGATCGGAGATGTCTTGATCGCTGAGCGGCTTCAGAGTCAGCAAGAGCGATCGTGACAGCAGGGGCGAGATGACCGAGAAGCTCGGGTTCTCCGTAGTTGCAGCGATCAGGGTGACCAGCCGGTTCTCCACTGCCGGAAGCAGCACGTCTTGCTGGGTCTTGGAGAAGCGATGCACCTCATCGATGAACAACACGGTCTGGCGCGCCGTACGCAGGTCTCGACGAGCTTGGTCAAGCACCGCCCGGACCTCCTTCACGCCGGCAGTCACGGCGGAAAGCTCCACAAACCTGGAATCGCTCTGGTAGGAGACGACTGCAGCGATCGTCGTTTTGCCGACACCTGGCGGCCCCCAGAGGAATACCGACATCGGCTCGCCGGCGGCAAGACGACGAAGCGGGGAACCTGGCGCCAGCAAATGATCTTGACCGACGATCTCCTCCAGCGTGCGCGGTCGCATGCGTACCGCGAGCGGCAGCCCGGCACGATCGGTGTCGCCCAGGCTGCCACTAGGTGTGGCGGTCTGACCACCGACGGTACCGCCGAAGAGATCCTCGCTCATTGCCTGAGATCCTACGGATACCGTCCCAACCCGGCTTGCTGCTGGTCGATCACGAGATTGAATGCGCCCGTTCCAGGTCTCAGTTAGCGTCCTGCGCGGTCAGCAACTTCACGGCCATTGTCTCGCCTTGCACCGCAGCGTTCGCCTATAGGGCATCATGCGCCCATGGGCGAGAACGAAGTCAGGACTCTTTACGACACTTTGATCACCGCGTGGAACGATCACGACGGCATCGCCATGGCTGCACCCTTCGCCGAGGACGGCGTGATCATCGGATTCGATGGCAGCGTGAGTTCGGGTAGCCAGGCGATTGGCAGCGAGATGGCAAACATTTTCGCAGACCACGAGACCGGGCGCTACGCCGTCAAAGTGACGTCGGTTCGTGGACTGGGACAGCACGCCGTGATCTTGCGAGCGATTGCTGGGCTGGTGCCACCGGGCCGTACTGCGATAAATCCCGAGACAAACTCCCACCAGAGCGTTGTCGCCGAAAGGCAGCACGGCCAATGGCGGATCGTGCTCTTCCAAAACACTCCTGCCCAGTTCCACGGCCGGCCGAGCCTGGTCGAGGAGATGACACGGGAGTTGCAAGCTGTCGCAGATTCCTGAGGTGCCAACACCTCAGTCGTCCGGCCTCTCAGACCTCGGGCTGGACGTCGATGCCCGCCTCCTTGCGCTGATCGGCTGTGATCGGAGCGGGCGCGCCTGTCAGTGGGTCAACGCCCCCGCCAGACTTCGGGAAGGCGATCACGTCGCGGATCGAGTCGGTTCCTGACAAGAGGGCACAGATCCGGTCCCAACCGAACGCGATGCCGCCATGCGGCGGGGGGCCGTAGCTGAACGCGTCCAACAGGAACCCGAACCGCTGCTGAGCCTCCTCCTTCGGCAATCCCATCACCGCGAAGACGCGCTCCTGGATATCCCGCCGATGGATACGGATCGAGCCGCCGCCGATCTCGTTCCCGTTGCAGATGATGTCGTAGGCCCAGGCGAGTGCTGAGCCAGGATCGGTGTCGAAGTTCTCCGTGTCCTGCGGCGCTGTGAATGCGTGGTGTACCGCGGTCCAGGCACCGGCCCCGACGGTCACATCGCCGGCGGCCATCGCGACGCTCGCAGGCTCGAACAACGGTGCATCGACAACCCAGCAAAACGCCCACTCGTCCTCGTCGATGAGCCCCACCCTTCGGCCAATCTCGAGTCGAGTAGCACCAAGCAGCGACTGCGCGAGTGCACGCGGACCGGCGGCAAAGAAGACGCAGTCCCCCGGTGCGGCACCAACCTCAGCAGCAAGGCCGGCGCGCTCAGACTCCGAGAGGTTCTTTGCCACTGGCCCGCCTAGCTCACCGTCATGGCCGACCAGCACGTACGCCAGACCACGGTGTCCGCGCTGGCGAGCGAACTCCTGCCACGCGTCCAACTGCTTGCGCGGCTGGCTGGCACCGTCCGGCATCACCACGGCACCGACGTAGTCGGATTGGAACACCCGAAACGGTGTCTTGGCGAAGTAGTCCGTCACCTCGACCAGTTCCTGTCCGAACCGCAGGTCAGGCTTGTCGGTACCGAATCGGTTCATTGCCTCCGCATAGGTCAAGCGGAGCAGGGGGGTTGCGACTTCGACGCCGATCAGCTGCCAAATGGCGGTGATCAGCGCCTCGGTGAGCTCAATCACGTCGTCCTGGTCGACAAAGCTCATCTCGACGTCAAGCTGGGTGAACTCCGGCTGCCGATCTGCTCGGAAATCCTCGTCGCGATAACACCGGGCGATCTGGTAGTAGCGCTCCATGCCGCCGACCATGAGCAGTTGCTTGAAAAGTTGCGGGCTCTGCGGCAACGCGTACCACGAGCCTGGCTTGAGTCGTGCCGGAACCAGAAAGTCGCGCGCTCCCTCCGGCGTGGAACGGGTCATCGTCGGTGTTTCGATCTCCACGAAGCCGCGCTCGGCCAGCAACGAACGGGCCACCCGATTGACCTCACTGCGTAGCCGAAGCGCCGCAGCCGGCGCTGGCCGCCGCAGGTCGAGATAGCGGTATTTCAGCCTCGTCTCCTCACCCACGCTAACGCGCTCGTCGATCTGGAATGGCAACGGCGCCGACGGACTCAGCACTTCCAGCTCGGTGACGACAACTTCCACCTCTCCCGTTGGCAGCTCGGGATTGGCGTTGCCTTCCGGCCGCAGCTCGACCTCGCCGGTGACGAGCAGGCAGTACTCATTGCGCAGCTCGTGCGCGCCGGATGCGGCCAAGGTCTCGTCGCGTACCACTATCTGAACGAGTCCGGAGGCATCACGAAGATCAAGAAAGGCGACTCCACCATGATCGCGACGGCGAGCTACCCAGCCGGCCAAAGTCACAGTAGTGCCGGCATCCTCGGCACGAAGGGTGCCGACGCCATGGGTGCGCATCACGAGGTGCTGTCCTTTCCGATCACTCGAGCGACATTCGATCCTACGGGCCAGCAGCCTCCTGTCCCTACCGCATTTCTTGTATTCGGCGGAGGTGCAGCCGAGACTTGGAAAGTGAGGAGGCTCACGCTGCGCCTGGTCACCCTAATGGCCTCATTGCTGCTGGGCACTTGGGTTGCGCTCGTCGACACGACAGACGCCTTCGCCTGTAGCTGTGCCGGCATTTCGACCAATCGAGCGCTGCGTGAAGCAGATGCGGTGTTCCGCGGCACGGTGATCAAGAAGGAAGTCGTCGGCCGTAATGCTCGCGCCCGCACCGATATCCGCTTCGCGGTAGATCGGGTCTACAAGGGCACGGTCTACCGGGAACAGGTCGTTGCCTCCACCCGTGACTCGGATGCCTGTGGCCTCGACCCCGAGGTCGGAAGCACCTGGGTGATCTTCGCCATTCAGGGCATCGAGGGCGAGGGTGACCGGGCAGTGAACCGGCTCATCACCACCTTGTGCAGCGGCAACCTGCCGAACGGGGTCCCGCCTCCGATGCTCCGGAGTCCGAGACCACCCCTAGCTGGCGCATCCGATCGTGAGGAAAGATCCACCAATACCGATCGCGTTCTGACTCGCGGGTTCACCGTCGCGGGGATCGGAGTGCTTTTCATCGGCGCCCTAGCCGTGATCGGTCTCGCTGTGCTCTGGCGGCCCGGCCGCTCCCAGTAAGGGCGGCGGACCCCTTCATCACGGACGAAACGATGAGCCGGTTCGTTGCAGCGCACCGTCGGTCACGGGAAGCACACCACGACCCACCGCCTTCAGCAGTGCCGCATGGTCAGCCTCGGTCTGGTCGGCGTAGGCCCGGGCGAATTTCGCCAGCGCCTGATCTAGCTTGTCCGAAGCGCCGACATACCCGGCGATCATGGAAGCGCCGCTGGTTCGAGCGTGACCCTTGGCCAGCAAATGCCCGACGATGCCGGCATAGTCGGTCAGCGCCGCAGCATCGATGGCGTCCAGCGGGATGGTTCCCTTCATGTTGCGAAACTGCCGCACGTAGTACTGCAACTCGCCGATGGTGGTCCAGCCAAGCAGCGGGTCACTGACGGTCTGCAACGCCTGCTGGTACTCCACGACGCGCTGACCCTGGTGGGCGTGCCACGCCGAATCGCCGTGCACATATTTCGCCAGCACCGATCGACGCGCCTGCTTGAGTTGCAGAAAAACCACGTCCTCTGGGCTGCTTCCTTCCAGCAGCGCCACGTACGCCCGCAAGCCCACACTGCCGACGCCAACGACTTTGTGCGCGACGTCGATGAGGGTGTAGCCACCCAGTGCGCGTTGCCAGTGGGGTGCCAGGGTGTGAAGGTAGTCATCCAGCGCCACAGCGACCGCTTCGTACTCCTCGGGGCTGAGCCGAGTGATCAAAGGGGGGTCTTCGATGATCTGCCGTTGGCCATCATGCTCAGCGGTAAACCGTGGGAGTGCGCGATCGCTGGTGCGCGAGCGGGCACGCTTCGCGGAACGGTCGATTTCCTCCCGAAGCGACTTCTCGGTCGCTGTCTCATGCAGCCGACTGACATCGAGTCGGTTGTAGCTGCGCATCAGGAGCGGCTGGTCGGCCAAGAATCGGACCTCATTCCGATACGCCGCAACACATGCCAGCACCGACGCGCGGCACTCGTCCTCCGACGACGCATTTTCCCGCCCTGCAACCCAGATGCTCGCGACCAGCCTGCGCAAGTCCCACTCCCAGCAACCTGGATGGGCCTCATCGAAGTCATTCAGGTCGATGACGAGCTCGCCCTCGGGAGAAGCGTAGAAACCGAAGTTGCCCAGATGGGCGTCGCCACACACCACCGGGTTGATGCCGGTCGCCGGGAGCCGCGCCACGTCCTCGGCCATCACGACCGCCGTGCCGCGCAGGAAGCCGTACGGAGAGAGCGCCATGCGAGCGACGCGAACCGGAATCAACCAGTCCAGACGGCCCTGGTGCGACTCGATGATCAACTGGACGGGGTCGGGGCGATCGGCCGACGCCCGCCATCCACCGAGGCTCTTGCGCGGAACCTCGCGCCGCAGCGCTCGGCCCATCGCGTACCGCTCCGCGCGAGAGCTGGGACGCTTGCGAAGCGAGGCATAGACCTCGCTGTCCGCCGACGCCAGGACGGTATGTCCGGCTGACCGCACCGTCACGATCACCTCCAACGCCTGATTGCACGTCACCCTATAGCCCTGAGTAGAGACGAAATCGGGCCCCGTCAGCCGGTGATCGTCAGCTCTAGGTCCTTTCCATTGAAGATCGCCAGTTTGCTGGCCGCCGCCTCAACGAGCGGGCGGGAGCGCTCCAGGGCTTCAGGAGCCAGCACAATCTCCATGATCATCTTGCGGCCCTTGACGGTACGCCGCCAGATGCCGACATTCGTCTCGGCGATGATCACGCAGCCTACGAAGAGATCCTCGCCCGGGGTATGCGGATGACCGGCCGCCTGTGGAAAGGTGATCACCGGAGAGCTCAGGGTCAGCTCGTCGTACAGCGGGAGCAGCAGCGCGTCGGACGACTGGCGCGCCCGTGGTGCGTCCGGGTCGAACCACAGCTCGACTCCCTCTACGGTGACGCAGTCGAACCGGTCCTTGACCGCATCTACTGCATCCCGACATTGGCCGATGGTGAGCGAGGACCACCGAGCCAGGTCCGGAATACCTGCCGGCCCATGACCCAGGAAGAACCGGCGCGCCAGCTCCGCAGCATCTCCTGTGACATCTGTCGCTCGCGGCACCCGTTCGTCCAGCAATGCGTAGGTCTGCTGCCTACCGCGCATCGGCCCACTGCAGATGACTCCCTGGAGTTCGGCGTTCATGACGATGTAGGCCAAGCGCAAGCGTTGTCGGCCAATGCCTGGCCGAGCTCGGTCCGAGTTCGATACCGCCCGTCCTTGAGTTCCTCGACGATCAGTGCCAGGCCGCGGTCCAGCGTGGCCGGATCGAGACCCGCTTGACGGTAGATCGTCTGATTGAGCTTCTGAACGCGCGACGCCGTGACCTCCAGGATCCAACGGATGTCCTCGGCGGCAACGAAGTGCCAGGTCGGGCGCAGGATGTGGGTCCGGAGGAAGTGCCCGCGGTCGAACTCGGCCTGCACGTCAACGGAAGTCAGTCCCGAAGTCCGCATGCCGAGCGACCACAGCGCATGGGCATACTCCTGCGACTGAACGCACCCGAGTAGCCGGACGACGTCTGCTGCGCTCGGCAGCCCGCTACGCTGCAACCTCTGGGTTTCCAGGCGGCGTTGCAGCACAACTTGTCGAGTCATCGTTGTCACGATGCAGCGACACTAGCCGGGCTGGCCGACACGACTGCAGGTGCGAATGAACCGCGGCGCCGCGCTGAGACTGACGACGCACCGGGGGGCACTTTGTGGATTTCCACGCGACGGGCCTCACAGTGACTTAGACTCCCCAAGGCAATGCTCCACCCAGACGCGAGGATGCCCCCTCAATGCCTC
>JAJTCL010000059.1 GCA_021323255.1 Propionibacteriaceae bacterium
CCTGCCGGCTGAGCTGCCGTATTGCAGGCCGACAGCAGCATGATCATGCCCGTCGCGATACCCAGCAGCACACCACGTGTGTTCATCGATCTGCGGGGACTTCCACGACGACATGGGTGGACTTGACCGAGGCGACCGCGAGCACTCCAGGCTCCAGTTGGAGCTCAGTTGCCGCCTCGGCTGACATCAGCGACACGACCCGGAAGGGACCGCACTGCATGTCGACCTGTGCCATCACGGAGTCCTTGATCACGCGGGTCACCAAGCCGGTGAAACGGTTTCGGGCGCTCTCGGCAACCGGCCTGCCCAGTTCCGGCGCTGTGGCGATTTCTTGCGCATGTGCGGCCAGCTCGGCCCCGTCGATGGTGCTTGGACCGCTGGTGCTGCTGACGCGCAGCCGACCGGAGTCGAGCCAGCGGCGTACGGTGTCGTCCGATACACCGAGCAGCGAGGCGGCCTGAGCAATCCGATAATGCGGCACAAGACAGAAGTTTAGACCGCCAATGCGGATTGGGCACCTGCCCTAGCACATGAATGCGGATCCGTGCGTTTTGTGGCCTTTAGTTCTTTCACAACACTGCTTCACAACTTCGCTGAAAGGGAATGTCGGTGCTGGCTCTTGCGCCCTTGAGGCAACAGACTTCCTCCTGTGATGCCTGCTCGGGGGAGAGTCATCGTGATCACCGGCGCGATGGCAACAGGGAAGTCTACGGTGGCCGATCTCCTGGCCATTCGGCTGCCCAAGTCGGTCCATATCCACGGCGACATGTTCCGCAGGATGGTGGTGAGTGGTAGGGCGGATATGACTCCCAATCCGAGCGCCGATGCGATCGCTCAGCTCAACCTGCGCTACGACCTAGCGGCGATGGCGGCTGACCGCTGCGCCGAGGACGGTTTCGATGCCATCGTTCAAGACGTGATCTTGGGCAGAGACCTGGCTGACTTCGTGAAGCGCATTGCCTCACCGGAGCGCTATCTGGTGGTGCTGTCGCCCAGAGTGTCGGCCTTGGAGTGGCGGGAGGAGCAACGCCTCAGGGCCGTCATCCATTTGTCGGCCGGAGCCCTCGATGAGGTGTTGCGTCGCGAGACGGCCCAGATCGGCTACTGGCTCGACTGCAGTACTCAAACCACCGAGGAGACGGTCGAGGACATCCTCACCAATCTGCACCGAGCAGCGGTCTAGGGTCCCACTGGATGGACACAACGAGGGGCGGGCCCATCCCGGCCCCGCCCCTCGTCACTGGATCTCAGCGATAGTCGCCCAGATCAAACTCCTCTAGCGGTACGGCCGCGCCCGACCCCTGACCGAAGTCATAGTCGAACGAGTCGTACCCGACCATTGAATAGGCCTGCGCCTTGGCCTCTGGAGTGGGCTCCACCCGGATGTTTCGGTACCGTTCCAGGCCGGTACCTGCCGGGATCAACTTACCCAAGATCACGTTCTCCTTCAGGCCCACCAGCGCATCGGACTTGGCGTGGATCGCCGCGTCGGTAAGCACCTTGGTGGTCTCCTGGAAGGACGCAGCCGACAGCCACGACTCGGTTGCCAGCGACGCCTTCGTGATCCCCATCAACACCGGACGGCCTGAGGCGGGCGTCCCGCCCTCAGCCACCACGTGCCGGTTAGCTGCCTCGTAGGAGAGCCGATCAACGAGATCACCGGCGAGCAGGGTGGAGTCCCCAGACTCGATCACCGTCACGCGACGCAACATCTGTCGAATGATGATCTCGATGTGCTTGTCGTGAATCGGGGCGCCCTGGGTCCGATAGACCGACTGCACCTCATCAACCAGGTGCTCTTGCACCCGGCGTACGCCAAGCACACGCAGCACGTCCTGCGGATCCGGTGTGCCAGCGGTCAGCTGCTGACCCACCTCAACCTGATCGCCGTCCTCAACCAGCAGGCGAGCCCGGCGAGACACCGAGAACTCTGTGACATCGGACCCGTCATCGGGAGTGATGATGATCTTCTTGAGCCGGTCGTTGTCCTCGATCTTGACTCGCCCGCTCGCCTCCGCGATCGGCGCCTTGCCCTTGGGCTGGCGGGCCTCGAAGAGCTCGACCACGCGTGGCAGGCCCTGGGTGATGTCGTCACCAGCCACACCACCGGTATGGAAGGTCCGCATCGTCAGCTGAGTACCCGGCTCGCCGATGGACTGCGCTGCGACGATGCCAACGGCTTCGCCGACGTCGACCAGCTTGCCGCTAGCCAGCGAACGGCCATAACACATCGCACAGGTGCCACTCGCCGCCTCACAGGTCAGCACGCTGCGGACCTTGACCGTGCTGATGCCGTTCTCGACCAGCAGTCGGATGTTGACATCACCAAGATCGACTCCGGCCTTCAGCAATACTTCACCGTCCGGCGCAAGCACATCGGTGGCAAGCGTCCGGGCGTACACCGCGGTCTCCACGTGCTCGTCGATGATCAGGTTGCCTTTGCCGTCGTCAGCAGCGATCGTCTTGGTCAAGCCGCGCTCAGTACCGCAGTCTTCCTCGCGGATGATCACATCCTGGCTCACGTCCACCAACCGGCGGGTCAGGTAACCCGAGTCGGCGGTACGCAGCGCGGTGTCTGCCTGACCCTTGCGGCCACCATGCGTAGAGATGAAGTACTCCAGAACCGACAGTCCTTCCCGGAAGTTGGACTTGATCGGCCTCGCGATGATCTCACCCTTCGGGTTGACCACCAGACCACGCATCGCAGCGATCTGGCGCATTTGCACCATGTTTCCGCGAGCACCGGAGTGCACCATCATGTAGATCGGGTTGGTCTTTTCGAAGTTGTTCTCCATCGCGGTACCGAGACGAGAGGTCGCATCGGTCCAGATCTCGATCAGCTCCTGACGACGCTCGTCATCAGTGATCAGGCCACGCTCGTACTGCTTGTCGATCTTGTTTGCCCGGTCCTCATACGTGGAGAGGATCTCCGGCTTGTCCGCTGGGGTGCTGACGTCTCCGATGGAGACAGTGACGCCCGAACGGGTCGCCCAGTGGAAGCCGAGGTCCTTCAACTGGTCGAGGCAGTGGGCTACCTGAACCTTCGGATAACGCTCGGCAAGATCATTGACGATCTGGCCCAGCTGTTTCTTGCCCACCTCGTAGTCGGCGTACGCGTAGTCGTCGGGCAACGCCTCGTTGAACAACGCACGGCCCAGCGTGGTTTCCAGCAAGATCGAACCTCCTGCTGACAACGTCTTGCCCTCGGGCGGGACGATGTCATTGAGCCGGAGTTTGATCTTGGCCTGCACCGAGAGTTCGCCCCGATCGAAGGCCATCAACGCCTCTGCCACCGAGCCGAAGGCCCGTCCCTCACCCGCTGCACCGTCGCGCTGCATGGTGAGGAAGTAGGTGCCGATGATCATGTCCTGGGTAGGCATGGTCACCGGACGACCATCGGCCGGCTTCAAGATGTTGTTGGTCGAGAGCATCAAGATCCTGGCCTCGGCCTGTGCCTCTGCGCTCAGTGGCAGGTGCACGGCCATCTGGTCGCCGTCGAAGTCGGCATTGAACGCCGTACAGACCAGCGGGTGAATCTGGATCGCCTTGCCCTCGATGAGCTGCGGCTCGAACGCCTGAATACCGAGCCGGTGCAGCGTGGGCGCACGGTTCAGCAGCACGGGATGTTCGGAGATGACCTCCTCCAGCACGTCCCAGACGACCGGGCGCTGCCGCTCCACCATCCGCTTCGCGGACTTGATGTTCTGCGCATGGTTGAGGTCGTCCAGTCGCTTCATGACAAACGGCTTGAACAGCTCCAACGCCATCGCCTTGGGCAGGCCGCACTGGTGCAGCTTGAGCTGCGGGCCGACCACGATCACCGAACGGCCCGAGTAGTCGACGCGCTTGCCGAGCAGGTTCTGCCGGAACCGACCCTGCTTGCCCTTGAGCATGTCGGAGATCGACTTGAGCGGGCGGTTGCCCGGGCCGGTGACCGGACGACCACGCCGGCCGTTGTCGAACAGCGAGTCCACGGCCTCCTGAAGCATCCGCTTCTCGTTGTTGACGATGATCTCCGGCGCACCGAGATCAAGCAGCCGCTTCAGCCGGTTGTTGCGGTTGATCACCCGCCGGTACAGGTCGTTCAGATCCGAGGTCGCGAACCGACCACCGTCGAGCTGCACCATCGGGCGCAGGTCGGGCGGGATGACCGGAACGCAGTCCAGCACCATTCCGGTGGGGCTGTTCTTGGTGGTCAGGAAGGCAGAGACCACCTTGAGCCGCTTCAACGCGCGGGTCTTGCGCTGGCCCTTACCGACCTGGATGGTTTCGCGCAGATTGGCAGCCTCGGCCTCGAGGTCAAAGGTCTCCAGCCGCCTCTGAATGGCGTCAGCGCCCATGGAACCGGAGAAATACTTGCCGAAACGGTTCTTCATCTCCCGGTACAGCACTTCGTCGCCCTCGAGATCTTGCACCTTGAGGTTCTTGAAGCGGTTCCAGACGGCATCGAGCCGATCGAGTTCACGCTGCGCACGGTCACGCAGTTGCTTGACCTCGCGCTCCGCGCCTTCACGGACCTTGCGCTTGGCGTCGGCCTTGGCACCCTCCGCCTCCAGCGCGGCAGTGTCCTCCTCGAGCTTTCGCATCCGGTTCTCGATGTCGGAGTCCCGGCGACCCTCGATCTGCTTACGCTCGACATCGATCTTGGCCTCGAGCGAAGACAGGTCACGATGCCGGCCTTCCTCGTCGACGTCGGTGATCATGTATGCCGCAAAGTAGATGACTTTCTCCAGGTCCTTCGGGGCGATGTCGAGCAAGTAGCCCAAGCGCGACGGGACACCCTTGAAGTACCAGATGTGGGTCACCGGAGCGGCAAGCTCAATGTGGCCCATCCGCTCCCGGCGCACCTTGGAACGGGTCACCTCGACACCACACCGCTCACAGATGATGCCCTTGAAGCGCACCCGCTTGTACTTGCCGCAGTAGCACTCCCAATCTCGGGTGGGGCCGAAGATCTTCTCGCAGAACAGACCATCACGCTCCGGCTTGAGCGTCCGGTAGTTGATCGTCTCCGGCTTCTTCACCTCACCATGCGACCACTTGCGAATCTCGTCAGCGGTGGCTAAGCCGATGCGGATCTCGTCGAAGAAGTTCACGTCGAGCACGTTGTCTCTTCCTTCTTGCTTGTTCAATTTCGTGAATCGGGGGGCTGGGGGCAGAGCCCCAGCGGGGGTACACGGGGGGCAGAGCCCCCGTGCGTCTCAGACTTCTTCGACTCCGCCGAGGGAGTCACCGGGGCGACGCGACAGGTCGATACCGAAGTCCTCGGACGAGCGGTAATCGTCTTCAGAATCTCGCAGCTCGACTTCCGTACCGTCGCTGGACAGTACCTCGACGTTGAGGCACAGGGACTTCATTTCCTTGACCAGCACCTTGAACGACTCTGGGATGCCGGGCTCAGGAATGTTCTCGCCCTTGACGATGGCCTCGTAGACCTTCACCCGACCGGGCACGTCATCGGACTTGATGGTGAGCAGCTCCTGCAAAGCCCACGCTGCGCCGTACGCCTCCAGCGCCCAGACCTCCATCTCGCCGAACCGCTGTCCGCCGAACTGTGCCTTACCGCCCAGCGGCTGCTGGGTGATCATCGAGTACGGCCCGGTCGAGCGCGCGTGGATCTTGTCGTCGACCAGGTGGTGCAGCTTCAGCATGTAGATGTAGCCAACACCAACCGGCTCTGGGAACGGCTCGCCGGAGCGGCCGTCGAAGAGCTGGGCCTTGCCGTCGGCATTCACCAAACGCTGGCCGTCCCGAGTCGGCAAGGTCTGGCCTAGCAGGCCGGTGATCTCCTCCTCGGTCGCACCGTCGAAGACCGGCGTCGCCAACCTGGCCGGACCATCCACGTGGCCGAACCCCACGCCACGCAGCCGGTCAGCCCAGTCAGCCTTCTTCAGGCCGCCCAGATCCCAGCCCTGCTTGGCAACCCAGCCAAGGTGAGTCTCCAGGACCTGACCGACATTCATCCGGCTCGGCACGCCCAAGGGGTTGAGCACAATGTCGACTGCGGTGCCATCCTCAAGAAACGGCATGTCCTCGATCGGCAAGATCTTGGAAATGACGCCCTTGTTGCCATGACGCCCGGCGAGCTTGTCACCGTCTTGGATCTTGCGCTTCTGGGCCACATAGACCCGAACCAATTGGTTGACGCCAGGCGATAGCTCATCATCAGCGTCGCGATCGAACACGCGTACGCCGATGACTGTGCCCGACTCACCGTGCGGCACCTTGAGCGAAGTGTCACGGACCTCGCGCGCCTTCTCGCCGAAGATCGCCCGCAGCAGCCGCTCCTCCGGGGTCAGCTCGGTCTCACCTTTCGGGGTGACCTTTCCGACCAGGATGTCGCCGGTGGATACCTCGGCGCCGATCCGGATGATGCCGCGCTCGTCCAAGTCGGCGAGCATCTCCTCGCTGACATTGGGAATGTCGCGGGTGATCTCCTCGGCGCCCAACTTGGTGTCACGAGCGTCGACCTCATGCTCCTCGATGTGGATCGAGGTCAGCACGTCATCCTGGACAAGCCGCTGGCTGAGGATGATGGCGTCTTCGTAGTTGTGACCCTCCCACGGCATGAACGCGACCAGCAGGTTGCGGCCGAGGGCCATCTCGGCGTGATCAGTGCACGGACCGTCAGCGAGCGGAGTGCCCTTCTCGATCCGCTGACCAACCGTCACCAGCGGGCGCTGGTTGATGCAGGTGCCCTGGTTGGAGCGCCGGAACTTGCTCAGCCGGTAGGTCTTGAAGGTGCCATCGTCCTGCGTCACATCGATCAGGTCCGCGCTCACCGCCGTGACTACGCCGGCCTGCGTGGCTACCGTGACATCGCCCGCGTCAACTGCGCCGCGGTACTCCATGCCGGTGCCGACGAAGGGTGCCTCCGACCGGATCAGCGGCACTGCCTGGCGCTGCATGTTCGAGCCCATCAGCGCGCGTGAAGCGTCGTCGTGCTCCAGGAACGGGATCATCGCAGTCGCAACCGACACCATCTGGCGCGGCGACACGTCCATGTAGTGCACCTCGTTGGCCGGCACTGTGTCGACCTCGCCGTGGCGCTTACGAACCAGCACCCGATCTTCGGTGAAGCGACCCTTGTCGTCCAACTTGGCGTTTGCCTGAGCTGTGACCCACCGGTCCTCTTCGTCCGCAGTCAGGTAGTGAATCTGATCTGTGACGTGACCCTTCTCCACCTTCCGGTAAGGGGTCTCGACGAAGCCAAACGCGTTCACCCGGGCGAATGAGGCGAGCGAGCCGATCAGACCGATGTTCGGACCCTCAGGGGTCTCGATCGGACACATCCGGCCGTAGTGGGACGGATGCACGTCGCGGACCTCCATGCCCGCCCGATCCCGCGACAAGCCGCCCGGGCCGAGCGCCGAGAGCCGCCTCTTATGCGTCAGGCCCGCGACCGGGTTGGTCTGGTCCATGAACTGGGACAGCTGCGAGGTACCGAAGAACTCCTTGAGCGCCGCAACTACCGGCCGGATGTTGATCAGCGTCTGCGGCGTGATCGCCTCAACGTCCTGAGTGGTCATCCGGTCCCGAACCACCCGCTCCATGCGGCCCAGCCCAGTGCGAAGCTGGTTCTGGATCAGCTCGCCTACCGTGCGCAGCCGGCGATTGCCGAAGTGGTCGATGTCGTCCTCTTCAACAAGCAGCTCACCTCGTGGGGAGTCAAGGGTCTCCTTGCCCTCGTGCAAAGCAACCACGAAGTGAATGGCAGCCACGATGTCCTCGATGGTCAGCACCTGACGATCGAACGGCAGCTCAAGACCCAGCTTCTTGTTGATCTTGTACCGGCCGACCTTCGCCAGGTCGTAGCGCTTCGGGTTGAAGTAGTAGTTCTCCAACAGTGCCTGCGCGGCCTCGCGGGTCGGCGGCTCTCCGGGACGGAGCTTGCGGTAGATGTCCAGCAGCGCCTCGTCCTGGGTGGTGGTGTGGTCCTTCTCCAGGGTGAGCCGGATCGACTCGTACATGCCGAACTGCTCGAGGATCTGCGCATCGGTCCAGCCGAGCGCCTTCAGCAGCACAGTCACGTTCTGCTTGCGCTTGCGGTCCAGCCGGACGCCGACCATGTCGCGCTTGTCGATTTCGAACTCGAGCCAGGCACCACGCGACGGGATGATCTTGCAGGTGAAGATGTCCTTGTCTGAGGTCTTATCCGTGGTCTGCTCGAAGTAGACGCCAGGCGAGCGCACCAATTGAGAGACAACGACCCGTTCGGTGCCATTGATGACAAAGGTGCCTTTATCGGTCATCAAGGGGAAGTCGCCCATGAAGACCGTCTGGCTCTTGATCTCGCCGGTCTCGTTGTTCATGAACTCGGCGGTGACGAAGAGCGGCGCAGCGTAGGTGACGTCGCGCTCCTTGCACTCGTCGACGGTGTTCTTCGGCGGCTCGAACCGGTGATCCCGGAAAGAGAGCGACATGGTGCCGGAGAAGTCTTCGATCGGGGAGATCTCCTCGAAAATCTCCTCGAGTCCGGACTTGGTGTTGATGTCAGTACGGCCCTGGTCCAACGCGGTCTCGACGCGAACGCGCCAAGCCTCGCTGCCGATGAGCCAGTCAAACGAATCGATCTGCAAATCGAGCAGATCGGGGACTTCCATAGGTTCGGCGATCTTCGCGAACGAGATACGGCCGGTAGGGGATACAACTTTGGTCTTCGAGGCTGTGCGCGAGGCGGCCAACTCCTGTGTCCTTCCGAAGGCTCTCAGTGGAGGAGCAATGCTTCCACGCATGCTGAACGACCCGTGTCAAAGTGAAACGGGTCGACAGATGGCGAGGGCAAACCCCCAATATAGATACTGAACCGCCTCAAGTCAAGAAATCGGGCGCAGCACAAAGCAGAGCAGTCAAATTGGTGACTGCCTTGGCAGAGATCATACTCTTCGCCAGCCGCGCGACAAGGGGCAATATCCTTCGGGCTCCGGTAGGACTTGAGACCCTCCCGCCGGCGCATCGGGACGCTGACTCGACAGTGCATCGACTCCCGAGGAGGAAGCCCAATGGCAGAGCAATGATGGCGCCGGAGAGATTCAAGCAATGGGAGCTCGACCGATGATTTTCGGGCCCACGAGTCCGAATCGCTGCCTGAGAACAGAACGCCGGTAACAACTCATCGCGTCGCAACTGGTTGCGCCGAGATTTCCTGACGCGGATGGGACTTTAGTCCCAATTCTTTGGGACTCGACCCCCTTCCGGAACGCTGCTGATCAGGCGCACAATCAAGACAAGGTGGGCTAGGTGGCGGAACTGAGGAGCTGATCATGCAAACCTATGGCGGTCGGGTTTCGCCAGGTGAGCGGACGCGTCGGCTCTCGCCGCACGAGTGCAAAGCCTGGCTTTGCAGTCATCATGAGGGACGGCTGGGCGACATCGTTCACTACGCCCCTGGCTCAGAGGTCAGCCTCGATGTCGACGGCGGCACTCCCGCGGCGCATCGTGAGACCGTGGTCGTGACGGGCGAGGCGGCCTTGGCCGACAGTGGTCACAAGCCCCTGATCGATCAGACGGCATTCCAGGAGGAGTGGCCTCCCGACGTACCGACTTCGATCATCTGCGTGCCGCTCACCGCCATCGAAGGCTTCGAACTCCGGGAGCAATGATCTGGCCTCTCAAGCTTGAGTCCCTCCCCCCAAAGGTGGTCACGGAAAACACGGATCTCAGCCAAGATCGAGTCGTACGTGGCCACTTTTGTCTCGTGTGATCGCTACATTCACGATCATGACCTCACCTGGATGGACTTCGGCTGACTTGCCACCGCAGCACGGACGCATTGTTGTCGTCACCGGCGCCAACAGCGGGATCGGGCTTCCAACCGCACAGGCGCTCGCAGCGGCCGGTGCACACGTCGTGCTCGCCGTTCGGGACGTTGCCAGGGGCGAAGCGGCCGCCGAATCCATTACCGGCGACTGTGAGGTTCGACAGATCGATCTCGCCGACCTCGCCTCGGTACGCGCCTTCGCCGAGAGCTGGCGGGGTGAGCTGGACGTGTTGATCAACAACGCAGGCGTGATGAGGACGCCCGAAAGGCGTACCGCCGATGGCTTTGAGCTGCAGATCGGCACGAACCACCTCGGCCACTTCGCGCTCACCAACCTGCTGCTGCCGCACCTGACCGATCGAGTGGTGACCGTCGCCTCCGGTGCACATCGTGGCGGCTCGATTTCGCTGGACGACCTCAACTGGCAGAGACGAAAGTACCGGCCCTGGTCCGCGTACCAGCAGTCCAAGCTGGCCAACCTGTTGTTCACCCTTGAGCTGCAGCGTCGGCTAAGCGCGGCCGGCTCGGACGTCAGAGCCATCGCAGCACACCCTGGCTATGCGGCTACAAACCTTCAGTTCCGCAGCGAGCGACGCTTGGAGGACCGAATGATGAAAGTCATGAACCGGCTCTTCGCACAGACCGACGAGGCTGGAGCCCGACCCACCTTGTTCGCGGCCAGCCAGGACTTCCCTGGAGCTAGTTATGTCGGTCCGGGCGGTCTGTTGCAGCGGGGCTATCCGGCACTCGTGGGCCGCACCGCCGCAGCGTCCGATGTGGAGATGGCGAAACGGCTTTGGATGGTGTCCGAAGATCTCACGGGAGTTAAGTTCCCGCTGGACTCCGTGCGCTGATCCAGCGCGCCTAGCAAGTGGCTACTTGTACGAGACCGTTGCTCCCGCTGCCTCAAGGGCCTCCCGAGCCTTGTCGGCGGTCTCCTTGTTGACCTTCTCCAGTACGGGCTTAGGAGCAGCCTCGACGAGGTCCTTGGCCTCCTTGAGCCCGAGGCTGGTCAGGGACCGCACTTCCTTGATGACCTGGATCTTCTTCTCACCAGCCGCCTCGAGGATGACGTCAACCTCATCGCTGGCCTCTTCCTCGGCTGCACCTGCATCGCCGCCAGCGGCAGCGGGCGCGGCGGCGGCGGCAACCGGTGCTGCCGCGGTCACGCCGAAGGTGGTCTCGAATTCCTTGATGAACTCGCTGAGCTCGATCAAGGTCAACTCCTTGAATGCGTCAAGGAGCTCTGTCGTGCTGAGCTTCGCCATAATTGGGCGTCCTTCCTAGTTGTCTTCCGCAGCGGATGCTGCCAGTGGATCTGCCGCGGGCGCGGTGCCCGCTTCAGCTGCAGCTGAGGCTGCGGGTTGTGCCGCCTGGGCGGCGAGTTCTTCGTTGGTCGGCTCCCGACGCGGCTCGGGATCCTCATCGGGCGCGGATGTAAGCAGCGACGGGTTCTCAACAGCCGCCTGCTCAAGGGCGGCGAACAAGCGAGCCGTTTGAGAGAGCGGCGCAGACACCAGTGAGATGGCCTGTTGCAGAACACCTTGCAAAGCGCCGGCGACCTTGGCTAGCAGGGCCTCACGCGACTCGAGATCGGCCAGTTTTCTGACGTCGTCCGGACTCATGAACTTCCCGTCCAGCACCCCACCCTTGATCACGAGCTGGGGGTTGGCACGAGCGAAGTCACGCAGTCCCTTGGCGACCACAACGGGATCACCGTTGATGAAGGCGATCGCTGTCGGGCCAATGAGCTGCTCTTCGATCGCGTCCAGACCAGCCTCGCGGGCAGCGATGGTGGTCAGCGTGTTCTTCGAGACGGCGTAGCTGGCATCCTCACCGAGCGAGCGGCGCAGCTGCATCAGCGCCTTAACCGACAAGCCGCGGTACTCGGTCAACACCACGCCGGCAGAGCTGGAGAACCTATTGGTCAGCTCAGCGACGGCGGCAACTTTGTCCGACCTCGCCATTCGTTCCTCCACTTCGTCACGCGCTGCATCTGCAGCACTTTCCGAAGGGCAGGCTGACCGTCGAAATGAGAAAAGCCCTCTGCGCGCGCGGCAGCAAAGGGCAACTGGAAGACGGGGTCTTCCGCCACACTCCTACTTACCTGCGCGGGCTGTCCGTTGATTTCGATCGGACACTTCGGGTTGCACCATGAGGCTCAACCAACCAGCGGTCTTCGGCAGCCAACACTGTACCGGCGGCCCAAAGCGTCAGCCAAATCAGCGCGTTGACTCATCCAAGATGCCCGGCCTGGGGACAGCAGTACCGCATCGTCAAGAAGCCATACGTGGGGCACGCCGGCCCGGGTCACCACTGGCGGCCCAGAGCCAGGTGATGATGGGGCGATGCATCCTTGGGTACGCGAGGCCCGGGAGTCTGATCTTGACCGAATCCGGCAGCTGATCGTCGATCTGGCCAGGTATGAACGGGCTGCGCACGAGGTCAAGGCAACGACCGAGCAGCTTCGAGTCGCGTTATTCGGCCCGCAGCCCGCGGCGTACGCCTTAGTGGCCGAAAGCGAAAACCAGGTAGTCGGTTTCGCCCTTTACTTTCGGAATTTCTCCACTTGGGAGGGGGTTCACGGCATCTATCTCGAGGATCTCTATGTGATGCCCGAATACCGCGGTTCAGGCCTCGGCAGGGCGTTGCTGGCGTCCTTGGCTGGACTGGCAATTGAGCGGGGCTACGCAAGGCTCGAGTGGGCGGTACTCGACTGGAACCAACCGGCTATCGACTTCTATCGGAGCCTAGGCGCGGTCGCGATGGACGAATGGACCGTCTATCGGCTCGGCGGCGAGGCACTTGCGGCTGCCAGCGCCGCAACCTGATGGACTCGATCCCGACCCAGCTACTCGGAGAAGCGGCTCAGTAGCACAGCTCCGCCAATGGCAAGCGCGAATCCAGCGATTGCGAGCGGCGTGAAGCCAGCGGCGATGGCATCTCCAAACAGCATGATGCCAATCAACGAGGGGACGACGACCTCGAACACCAGGGTGATAGCAGTGACCAACGTGACGGCGTCTCGCTGTAGCGCCACGGTGAAGAAACCAATGCCGATCGCGCCGTGCACGATGATCGCCCACAGCAGGGGGTCGGACAGCAGAGACCACGAGATGCCTGTTGCGCCAATGCCGCGCGAGGCTAGAGCCACTCCACTGAACCCGAGACCGGCGGCGCACGACATGACGATGGCGGAGGCGCGACTCTTCATCCGGAATCCAATGAGCCCGACGACCAGCGGCACTATCGAGGCCAGCAGGATGATCCAATCGTCGATCAGCGAAATCTGCGTGGCGGCCGTGGGTACCGCTGTCACACAGAGCAGAACCAAGCCGATACCGAGTATCGCCAGGGAAGCCCAGTCCTTCCACGACAGGCGTGCGCCGCGCAGGCTGGCAATCACAGCAGTGACCCCGACACTGCCGGCAACGATCGACTGGACCAGGAACAACGGAAGCCGTTGCAGAGCCACCACATTTCCCGTGAACGCGATTGTGTCGGCGGCCAGACCCAGTAGGTACGGCACCTGCTTGATGATGAGGACTATTCCGGTCAGGCCAACCACCTCGGCGGAGCGCTTGGCGGCGACCGACTGCAGAACCGACGACACCCCGTATCCCAGGCAGGCAGCTATCGCTCCCAACCAGCTCAGCACCAGCACGCGCAAAACCTCCTGATAGACCGAGTTCGGTCTTGGCACACAGGAACTCGCCGGTGCGAACTGGGGTTGGTCTTGGGCTAGCCGAAATCCGGGCGGGTCTTGTTGGTGTCGACCGGGATTCCAGGTCCCATCGTGGTCGACAACGTGATCTTGCGGAGGTAGCGACCCTTGGCTGCGCTGGGCTTCAACCTGATGATCTCGTCCATCGCGGCGAAGTAGTTCTGTGCCAGCTGGTCGGCGCTGAAGGACGCTTTGCCAATGATGAAGTGCAAGTTGGCGTGTCTGTCTACCCGGAATTCGATCTTGCCGCCCTTGATGTCGCTCACCGCTTTCGCTACGTCCATCGTGACTGTTCCGGTCTTCGGGTTCGGCATCAGCCCACGTGGCCCGAGGATGCGGCCGAGGCGGCCCACCTTGCCCATCATGTCCGGAGTTGCCACGACCGCGTCGAAGTCCAGGTAACCCTTCGAGACCTTCTCGATGAGCTCGTCGGAACCCACCTCGTCGGCACCGGCGGCCATTGCGGCTTCGGCGCGCTCGCCAGTAGCGAAGACGAGCACACGCGCCGTTTTCCCGGTGCCGTTGGGCAGATTGACGGTGCCGCGGACCATCTGATCCGCCTTCCGAGGATCGACACCGAGCCGCACGGCAACATCGACGGTCTCGTCGAACTTTGCCTTGGTGTTCGCCTTTGCGAAGGCCATCGCCTCCGACGGCGCGTACAGCTTTCCCGGGTCAACCTTTTCGGCGATTGCGGTGTAGGTCTTGCTGCGCCTCATGATGCTGGTCCTTTCTGTGCCTATTTCCTGACGGCCAGTTGTGGTCAGAGCCGCGCCGGCTCCCCCACGGGTCTCTCTCTTGAGCCGACTTGTCAGAAGCCAGTTGAGCTATAGGTCAACCACGTTCTGACAAGTCGGCGGTTAGTCAGCGACGGTGACGCCCATACTGCGAGCGGTGCCTTCGACGATCTTCATTGCTGACTCGACGTCGTTGGCGTTGAGATCAGGCAACTTGGTGTTGGCGATGTCACGCACCTGGTCGCGGCTGATCTTGCCAACCTTCTCACGATGCGGCACACCCGAACCCTTCGGAACGCCAGCAGCCTTCTTGATCAGCTCGGCTGCGGGCGGGGTCTTGGTGATGAAGGTGAAGCTCCGGTCCTCATAGATCGTGATCTCCACCGGAATGATGGTGCCGCGCATGGATTCTGTCGCCGCGTTGTAGGCCTTGCAGAACTCCATGATGTTTACGCCGTGCGGACCGAGTGCGGTACCGACGGGCGGTGCTGGTGTCGCGGCGCCAGCGTTCAGCGCTATCTTGACGAGCGCAGCGATCTTCTTTTTCTTGGGAGGCATTCGCTTCTAGATCCTTTTTGCAGTCGTGTCGTGGTCAATCCACCGGTAGCGGGCAAGGGGGCGTGAGGTTCACACCTTCTGGATCTGGGGGAAGGTCAGATCGACCGGGGTCTCGCGACCCAAGATCTCCACCAGCGCCTTGAGCCGCTGGTTGTTCACATTGATCTCGGTGATCGTTGCGTGGACACCGGCGAACGGCCCGTCGACCACCATGACTGAATCGCCAACGGCGAAGTCCGCGACCTCGATCTTCTTCTTGCGACGTGTCGGACCTTCGCTGGACGCGGTCGCCGCTGCGACAACAGCCGGTGCCAGCATCTTCTCCACCTCGTCGAGGCTGAGCGGTACTGGGGAGTTCGAGTGTCCGACGAATCCAGTGACAGAGGGAGTGTGGCGAACCGTCGACCAGGACTCGTCGGTGAGATCCATGCGCACCAGGACATATCCGGGCAGCACGGTACGCCGGACCTGCTTGCGCTGGCCGTTGCGGATCTCGGTGACCTCCTCGGTCGGCACCACGATCTCGTAGATGTAATCCTCCATGTTGAGGGAGGACACCCGGTTCTCCAGGTTTTGCAGCACCCGGTTCTCCATGCCGGAGTAGGTGTGCACCACGTACCAGTCGCCTGGCTTCGCCCGCAGTTCTGACCGGAACGCCTCGAGTGCGTTCAGACCTGCATCGGACTCCTCCTCGGGCTCAGCCTCGGCGGCCGTTGGCTCTTCGGTCGCCGCAAGGCTGCCAAAGTCGAGCTCGAAGTCGTCCTCGGCTCTCTGGTCGCTGGTCGCGCCGCCGAAGTCGAGGTTGATGTCAACCTCCTCTTCGCGAGTCGCCGGGTAGCTGCCCAGGTCGATGTCGAAGTTTTCCTCTGTGGTCTCGGCCGCTGCCGCAGATTCAGGGCTTTCCAGCGGCTCCGCACTCTGTTGCGGTTCCTCTGCTGAAAAGTTCTCGGGCACGTCGATATCTCCGTTGCTTGGTTCGTTGGCGGTCATCAGCTAAAGATCTTGAAGATTGCCCAGCCGAGGCCGAGGTCGAGCAGGCTCACATAGGCGATCACAAACAGGACGAAGACCAGCACCACGACGAAATAGTTGATCAGCTGCTGCCCGGTGGGGTACACGACCTTTCGAAGCTCGCCGACCGATTGCCGGACAAACTTGATCGGGCTCGTACGCTCCGGCTTGACCGGCTGATCGCGTTTTGTGGTGGGAGCGCCCTTCGGAGCACGCCCGGATCGACCGGCTCGTGCAGTTTTGTCTTTCGCTCCTGAAGTCGCTGCAGCAATGCCTGCTGGTTGCAGGACTTTCTCCGGCTGAGAGTCGCGGCTCGCGTCGTCCTTCGCCGCCTTCGCGCCGTTCGGCCCACTGTGCTGCGATTTCTGATCCGCGGTGGTCTCCTCGGCGTCGGACAACTGGGCAGAGCTCGCCTCGGCGGTCGGCTCTACCTCTTCCTTGTCTGCCACGCTACGACCTTCCCTACTCTCATCAACCTTCGTCTGTGCCTGCAGGGCAAGAGGGACTTGAACCCCCAACCTTCGGTTTTGGAGACCGATGCTCTGCCAATTGAGCTATTGCCCTCCGGAAGCCCGCCACCCCATGCTCGTGAATGCCGTGCGCCGGTACCAGGGCGCACCAAAACAAAGGTGATTTGCCACCAAGAGATCGAGTGTAGTCAGGATTGCTACCGGAGTCGAACGGCTCGGGACGGCCGGCTCCAGTGCCTTACTAGAGCCAGATAAATGCCGAAACGATCAGCGCCACACAAGTGAAGATGGGAACGAGAAGCAGGCCCCAGGAGTCGTCAGAGGACAGTGGCTCGGAGGAGGGGTCTCGTGCCATCGCGGATTTCCTTGCTTGATGGCGAGCACTTCGGAAGTGTCGCGGCCGACTCCCCGAGAAAACGATGCTAGGAGCGCCTCAGGCCATTAGTCACGGTCTTTGGCAAGCAATCTCGAAACCCGGAATCGCTTGCCCAACTCAAAAAGATTTGTTGTCGAGAGCTGGCGGTGCAAGGCTGCAGCCATGACCATCACGACCCGTCGATCCTCGCTTGCTCACCGAAGCATGGGCTGCGAGCAGCGCGGGCGACGCGGCGGTGGTGTGCACTTCCGGCGGTCGTGATCGGCGACTTCGTCTCCGGCGCTGTGGCCGGCCTGGCCGTTGCGATGCCAATAGGAGCCATCGGCACCTATCTCATTGGCCTCGGCGCCCGAGAGCGTACGAGCACCGCTGCGGCTGCGGCGCTGGGCGTCGCCTCGGTGGACGGGACATACGCAATCGTTGCCGCTCTGGGCGGAACCGGATTGCAGGCACTCATCAGCGAGGCATCCGGCTGGTTGGGCTGGATCGCAGCGCTGACCTTGATTGCAGTGGCAGTTCGTACTGTGCAACTTGCCATCTATCGCTATCGCGCGAGCGATGTCACAGTCCACCCTTTGCGTGGGCTCACGCCGCTGCGCGCCTATCTCAGCCTGGTCGCGCTTACCGCGGTGAACCCGGCCACTCTGGTTACCTTTGCCGCCGTCATCGTCGGCCGATCGATGCAGGAGGTGGGCTCATCATGGCTAGCAGCAGCGCTCTTCGCCCTTGGCGCCTTCGGTGCATCCGCAGTCTGGCAACTCATGTTGGCCGGCGGCGGGAGCATGCTCGGCCGACTGCTTCGCGGTCGCCGAGGGCAGCTGGGAATCGCTGCTTGCTCAGCGCTGATCATGCTGGGCCTGGCCGTTGCTGTACTGGTGAGCTAAACCGATTCCTCGAGCAGCTTTTCGGTGGCGGCGAGTAGCACGCAGGTGGCCAACCCGTCGATGGCGACTGCCACCTCCTCCGGAGAGGGAAAGGAGGGGGCGATCCGAATGTTCCGGTCGCGTGGGTCTCGACCGTGAGGGAAGGCCGCACCAGCTCCCGTCATCGCGATGCCTGCTTGCTTGGCCAGCGCAACCACGCGAGTCGCCGTGCCATCGGCGACGTCGAGGCTGATGAAGTATCCACCGTCAGGATCAGTCCAGGTTGCCGCCTCGCATTCTCCGAGCCGCTTACTCAGGATGGAGGTCACCTGGTCGAACTTGGGAGCCAGAATCTCGCGATGTCGACGCATCAGCGCGGTTACACCATCGGCGCCCTTGAGATACAAGGCGTGCCGCAGATGGTTGATCTTGTCAGGGCCGATGGTCCGCTTGCTCAGATTCTTCAAGTACCAGTCAACATTGGAGGACGAGCTCGCAAAGAACGAGACGCCGGCGCCGGCGAAGGTGATCTTGGACGTGGAGGCGAAGAGGAATACCCGGTTCGGGTGCCCGGCCTCCGCGGCCATGCCGAGCACATCCAAGGCGGGCGTTTCCACATCTGTCAGGTGGTGCACCGCGTACGCGTTGTCCCAGAACATGCGGAAGTCTCCCGCAGCGGGCATCTCCAGAAGTGCGCGGGTAACCTCCTCGGTGTAGATCGCGCCAGTGGGATTGGAATACATCGGCACGATCCACATGCCCTTGATCGATAGGTCGTCGGCGACCAGCTGCTGTATCTGATCCAGATCAGGCCCATGCTCGCTGAGCGGAACAGGGATCATGTCGATCCCGAACTGTTCGCACAACGCAAAGTGGCGATCGTAACCGGGAACCGGGCAGATGAACTTGATCGGAGCCTTCGACCACGGCTCGACCGAGTCGACGGTGCCCTTGAGGAGGGCATACACCAAAGCGTCGTGCATGATCGACAAGCTCGAATTGTCGCCAGCGACGAGTTGATCGACGGGAACATTGAGCAGCGGCGCGAAGATCGTCCGGATCGCGGGGAGCCCACGGGGACCGCCGTAGTTTCTACAATCTGTGCCGGTTGAGTCCAGATAGATGCCCTCCCCGGGCAGGCTGAGCAGCTCGTTGGACAAGTCGAGCTGCGCAGCTGACGGCTTACCACGTGTCAGATCGAGCTTCAGCCCCTTGGCTACCAGCGCGTTGTATGCCGAGGTTTGCTCCTCATGCAGCACAGTCAGCTCGGCGTGACTGAGGTCCGACAGTGGCATGGTCATTTCTGCTCCGGGTTCAAAGATTAGGGAGGTGCGTGAGTCTAGTGCTCCGCTGGCAGAGTGCACTGGTCACGCACTAGTTGCCCCGGAGCACGGCGGCTGCACGCCGGGGAGCGGAGAAGAGCCGCTGCTGGGTGGCGTCGGCCGTGAGCGCACTGTGCGGTCCCAGCCGGACTACGTCGCCGGCCACCTCGATGTCCCCGATGATGATCACTGGAGCCACTGCACGCCCCACATCCACTTCGGTCGGACGGTCATGGAAATTGATCACCATGATCATGTCGCCACGCTCGAGCAGCAGCCAGCCGGCATCGTCGTTCGACACCGCCCGCCCCTGGTCGAACCTCGGGTCGGTCAGGTCTGGGTAGGTACGACGGATGTTGATCAACCGCCTGGTCAGGTCCAGCAACTCGGCCTGGCGAGGCTGCTCGGGTTCCGACCAGTCCAGCTTCGATACCTCGAAGGTCCGCGGGTCCTGGGGATCGGGTACGTCGCTGGTGTCCCACTCCATCTGAGCGAACTCCTCAAGCCGGCCAGCGCGGACCATCTCTGCGAGCTCGGGCTCAGGGTGGGAGGTAAAGAAGCGCCAAGGCGTCGAGGCCCCCCATTCCTCGCCCATGAAGATCATCGGTGTGAAGGGGCTGAGCAGAGTCAGCATCGCCGCAATGGCCTGCTGTGCCGGCGTGATCTTGCTCGAGAGCCGCTCGCCTCTGGCGCGATTGCCGATTTGATCGTGGTTGTCCGAGCAGACCACCAACCGCCAGGTCGGCGTACGCCAGGTGTCAATCGGATGTCCGTGGGTTCGGCCTCGGAAGCTGGACCGGGTGCCGGTGTGGAAGAAGCCGCTTTCAAACACCTTGCCGAGTGCGGCAAGTGAGTCGAAATCGGCGTAATAGCCACTGTTATCACCGGTCAGGCTGACATAGAGGGCATGGTGAAAGTCATCGCTCCACTGCGCGGTCAGGCCGTAGCCGCCGCCCTCTCTCGCTGTAATCAGCCGAGGGTCGTTCAGGTCCGATTCGGCGATGAGTGGCATCGGTCGGCGTAGGAAGGTACTGCGCGCGGAGACCTCGACGTTCAACTCCTCGAGCAGGTGCGTCGCTCGTGTGTCGTGAAGTGCGTGCACGGCGTCGAGCCGCAGCCCGTCGACGTGATAGTCGGTAAGGAACATCAAGGCGTTGTCGATGATGTAGCGGCGTACCTCGTCGGACTCCTCGCCGTCCAGGTTCGGCTCATCACCCCAGACAGTCGGGCCGGCGTCGCTCCGCAGGTACGGCGCAAACTGGGACAAGTAGTTCCCGCTCGGACCGAGATGGTTGTAGACAACGTCCTGGATGACCCCGAGTCC
>JAJTCL010000060.1 GCA_021323255.1 Propionibacteriaceae bacterium
AAGCCATCCAGGCAATCCACGACGTCGTGCGGTCGGTGCGTACCGGTTCGCCGCTGGCGCAGCAGTGAGGAAGTCATGCGCGACAACCAGGCAGGCCCATCAATGACCTACGCCGTCGTTCGCAACCCCTCCACCGCCGCCGTCGAGGAGGCTGTGCTTCCTCCAGCCATCAGGGCCAGGCGGCCGCAAACCCGGCCAAGCCCGGCTAACTCGCCGGGGCGAGCGGCTGACCGCCCGAGTCATCATCGTTTTGTCGGCCTTGCGGCCAATGCAGCTTCAGGCCCAGCAGGAGCCTGAGTTTCGGTTGGCCCTTCGAGCAGAGAAAGGAAACGAACGTGCACCACGAGCCCGAAACACCGCCGGTCCTCGACCAGTCATTCCCGACCGATCCCACAGGTCTCCCCGAGGCCACGGCACCCCACATCGTGAAGCTTGCTGATGGCGACACGCTCGACCTTAACGTTGCTCCCGTAGCCAAACAGCTTAACGACAGCACCGTGCGGATGCTCGGCTACAACGGCTCGATCCCCGGCCCCACCCTGCACGTCCAACAGGGATCGGAAGTCATCGTCAATGTCACCAACGACGGCGACCTGGACACCACCGTGCACTGGCACGGGCTACGGCTGGAGAACAAGTACGACGGTGTACCGCACGAGACCCAGCAGCCGATCCCGATCGGGGGAAGCTTCACCTACCGCATCCAATTCCCCGACCCCGGCCTGTACTGGTACCACCCGCACATCCGCGAGGACTACACCCAGGAGATGGGCCTCTACGGCAACATCACCGTCGAGCCCTCAGAACCGGGGTACTGGCCGCCGGCCAACCGCGACGTCGTACTGACCCTGGACGACGTGCTGCTGGAAAACGGCAAGATCGCCACCTTTTCAGTCGCGGAGACCAGCTACGCCGCCATGGGCCGCTACGGCAACCTGCTGCTCATCGGTGGCCAGACCGACCTGACGGTGACCGGGCGAGCGGGTGAGGTGCTCCGGCTGTGGTTGACCAACACAGCCAACACCCGTGTCTTCAATGTCCGGCTGCCTGGCGCTCGGATGAAGCTCATCGGCGGCGACAGCGGCCGGGTAGAACATGAGGAGTTCGTCTCCGAGGTGCTGCTCGCACCCTCTGAGCGGGTCGTTGTCGACGTCCTGCTCGACCAGCCCGGGGAGCTGACCCTGGAACACCGAACCCCGAACCGGACGTATCCGCTGGCCTCAATCGCCGTAGCTGAGGAGCCCGCGGAACCATCGCTGGCTGACCAGTTCGAGCAGCTTCGCACTGCACCGGAGCTGGTCGCGGAGCGGCGTCAGCTCGACGATTGGCTGGCCGCGCCCCCAGACAAGGTCCTGGCCCTGGTTGCCGAAATGGACGATCCTGCCGCTGCACAGGCGGGGCCGACGGTCTACGCCTGCCCGATGCATCCTGACGTCACCAGCGACCAGCCCGGACGCTGCCCACGGTGCGGGATGAAACTCCTCGTCACGGCCACGCCCGCGGCCGAGGTCAGCTACGCCTGCCCCATGCACCCAGACGTCACCAGCGACCAGCCCGGACGCTGCCCACGGTGCGGAATGAAACTCCTCGTCACGGCCACGCCTGTGGCCCAGGTTAGCTACGCCTGCCCCATGCACCCTGACGTCACCAGTGAGCGGCCGGGACGCTGCCCACGGTGCGGGATGAAGCTGCTCGCCGCTGGACCGATCACCCAGCCCGCCGGCGGCCACATGTCCCACGCACCTGCCGGCGACCAGCACCATCAGCACGGCCGCGACGCCGAGGACCACGGCATGGAACACCACGGCATGGAGCACGAGGGCATGGAGCGGCACAGCGCCGATGAGGATGCCTCGGACTCTCCCCAGGTGGAGCACTCCGCTCACCCGGCTTCCGGTGCCGGCGGCCACGAGCATGGAGCGGCCGACGGCATCGAATGGGAAGACGACATGGTGGAGATCAACAGGCTGGCCACCACTGCCAACATGCATTGGAAGTTCGTGGATCGAACCACCGGCGCGGCGACAGCCGCGATCGACTGGCGGTTCACCGTCGGGGACCGGGTCAAGATCCGATTGGTCAACGAGATGGACTCCGACCACCCGATGCACCATCCGTTCCACCTTCACGGCGCGGGGCGCTTCCTCGTCCTGGCCCGCGACGGAGCGCCTGAGCCCAATTTGGTCTGGAAGGACACCGTCCTGGTCCGCACCGGGCAGACCGTCGACATCCTGTTCGACGTGACCAACCCCGGCCTATGGATGGCTCATTGCCATATCGCGGAACACATGCAGAGCGGCATGATGTTCAGCTTCACCGTGGACCGCGGAGCGGCACGATGACCGGCGTGGACACGATCGGAGGCAACGAAATAGGTCACGATAAGCGCCTTGATGTCATCGTGATAGGTGCCGGTCAGGCGGGCCTTGCTGTGGCCTGGCATCTGGCCCTCAAGCGGCAACAAGGCTCATTCCACAACAGCCTCTCCAGATGAAGCACAGTCCAACTAAGCGATGCTTCGCGGAAATAATGGCGGAGTCCTCCCGGCCAGGGCGCATTCAGGGCGTCCAGCCGAGCCACTCCGCACCAGCATTCATGCCGCCGTACCAGAACACGACCGCTATCAATGGCAGTGGTATCACCCGCAGCGGCTTGCGTCTGATCCAGATGCAGCCGAGCCCGAAGAGCAGTAGCCAGACTGCGATGAAGATTCCCACCGCCCAGCCGGGCGCCATCAACCCCGAGGCAAGGAAGAAAGGCGCGAGCGCGAGCATTGCGGCAAGGGCCAGGCCCGCAACGACGTACTTGGCGACCGTCCGCGCGTCCCGTGGCATGGCCGCATCGTCCCACCTTCGTGGTGCGCTGTCAGGCGATCGACGTCGCGATGTTCTCACGCGTTCAAGCGAGCCCTCACCGCCTAACATCCAACTGAACCAGGCAGGCACCCGGCCGGAGTGAGGTATGCCCAGCAATCCCCCAGAAACTGACACCAATTGCTCTTCCGTCCGGCGTGTCGGCAGTTTTGGGGCATCTGGCGTCACGTTCTGAGGGAGACCAGACCCGCGGTGCGGCACGCGCTCGAGTTCTTCGCCAGATCGAGCGACTGAGGCCTGATTTCGGTCATGTGGGAGCCTGAGGAAGAGCCTCACATGAGGGAGAACCTCGATGCCCGAGCCCACCGATCAGGCCTCCACAGCCGAGCTGAGCCGCTATGCCATCCACTACCAGCCGCTCTTTCAAACGCTCGAACTGATGGACGTCCAGCAGCTCATCGACACGGTAGAGGAGCCCTGGTACAACCAGACGCTGGTTCAGGTTGGCGATGTCCTGGTCCGGCTCGGCGTGATGCAGGGCGAATTCCACTGGCACAAGCATGATGAGCAGGACGAGTTCTTCTATCTGTTGCAGGGCGAATTCCACATCGAGTTGGAAAATCGCGACACCGTCGTCCTACAGCCGAACCAGGCCTTCAGCGTCCCGGCGGGCATGCTGCATCGTCCGGTGGTGCCGGTACGCAGTGCGGTGATCATGATCGAAAAGGCCGGGATCGTAGCCACCGGTGACTGAGCAGTCTGGCGGCGCGGACCATCGGCCCACCTTTCTGGTCACCGGCGCCACGAGCGGCGTAGGTGAGGCCATCGCCGCTGAGCTCGCCGTACGAAGGGCGCGGGTCCTGGTCGGGGCGCGTACCGCCGAGCGGGGCGAGGCTGCAGCAGAGCGAATTCAGAGCCGCGTACCGGAGGCTGATCTCCAGGTCGTCGCCGGTGACCTTTCGCTGATGAGAGAGGTCAGATCCCTGGCGTACCAGATCATGGGCAGTACGCAGCGGCTCGATGGCCTGATCCTCAACGCAGCAGAGGCGCACAGCCAGTTGACGCTCACTGATGAGGGGATCGAGACCAATTTCGCCACCAACCATCTGGCTGGCTTCCTGCTTACGCACCTCCTGTTGCCACAGCTCCGCTCCTCGGGCTCGGCGCGAGTGGTCGCGATCTCATCGTCGGTCCACGCTCAGGTGCGGATGGTCGATTTGAATAGCGTGGTCACCGGCGCGCCGCTTACGCCGGACAGCTATCGCACCAGCAAGTTGCTGAACGTCTTGTTCGTTCGGGAGCTCGCCAGGCGCGTCGAGGGCATCGGAATCACTGCCAACGCCGCTGACCCAGGCTTCGTTCGCACCAATCTCGGCCGGCACGCCGTGGGTGGACATCGCATGCTGCGCGCCCTCAGCCGGCCTATGCAGTCCAGTCCCGAACGGGCGGCTGCCACGGCGGTCTATCTCGCGACGTCGGATGAGGTAGCGAGGGTGACCGGCGGCTACTACGCGAACGGCCATCGCATGGAGTTGAGTGGGCTGGCTAATAACGACCAGCTCGCCCGCAAGCTGTGGAGTGTGAGCGCGCAGGCGCTGGTGAGCCGGCGACTGGCGACTCTGAACGAGGTGATCGCGTTCGGAAGCGCCTGAGCTCCCGGCCGAGGAACTCATCAGGCGGCGTGGAGGCCATGGTTTCAGGTGACGGTGAGGCTGTCTCCGTCGACCTTGATCGTCTTGGCAGGCAGTGGCTGGGGTGCGGGAGGGTTCAGTACCGAACCGTCGGTAATCGAGTACTTGCTGCCGTGGCAGTCACAGTTGATCGTGTCGGTGACGGTGGCAACCGGACAGTCCTGGTGGGTACAAATTGAGCTGAACGCCTTGAACTCACCTGCCTCCGGCTGGGTGATCACTGTCTCGGCGTCGGGAAAGATCTTGCCGCTGCCGACCGGGATATCTGCCGCCGTGGCTGTCAGTCCATTGCCCGCGCCATTGCTCGCGCCACCTGTGGCCCCGCCCGACGTGGCAGCCGCCGAAGGCTCAGTAACGGGTCCGGATCCGTAGTTGGTGCATGAGCTGAGACCGGCGAGGGCAGCAGCCGCCAGCCCAGCGTTCACGATCACCGTACGCCGAGAGATCGGCAGGGTGGCGGTCGGTCGGTCGTATGGTTGCATGTTTGCTCCGTCTGTTTGGGATCCAGATGATCAAATAAGGAAATACAGCACTGCCGTGGTCCAGAGGGCGGTCAGACCACTGAGCACCAGCCCTCCGGCAAGAGGCAGCGCCCATGCCGGCGAGTCATCTCGGCTCAAGATCAACATCTTGAAGACAAAGGCTCCATAGAGGAAGCAGCCGAAGATCGAGTGCGAGATCACTCGGCCGTCAAAGGCCTGGAAACCCAACGCGTAGAGACAGTGCACCGCCACCGGAACCGAAATCAGAACTGCCAGCCGTCCAGACCAGCGATGGACGGCACCGACCCAAGCCCCACGCAGCGGGATCCGTCCGTAGATCCCCATTGCAGTCACGATCTGCACGATGGCCAGGCCCATGGCGACACTCGCCAGCGCAGCCTTGGCCGCGGCGCCGCTGGAGAAACCTGCGATGTTGACTGCATGTCCCGTCGGGGTGTGCAGCCGTCCGTAGACGCCGAGCCCGATGGAAACCGCGCTGCCGATGGCAAAGGCGATCACCACGGGGCCGATCTTGGTGCCGCTGGGTTCGGCGGGTGGAGTCTCTGGAGCGGGAACCGGGATGCTGGTCATGAAGTCTCCTCTGCTCACAGATCTTCGTCGCCGTTGACCGGCGCGGCATCGAGGCTCTCGCCATCAACTGTGACCTGCGGGTCCTCGGGGTCGAGCCGCGGCGCAGCCGAGGAGTCCGATCCGGTTGTCTGGACTCCCACCTGCGATCCGTCCGGAAGGACAATCCATCCGATGGTCGTCTCGGACCCACGCGCCCGGTAGAGGCCGGCCGGCCGCTTCGCCTCATCAATCTCGAACTCCACTGTGTCGTTCTTGACCTGAACTGTGCCCTTGATTTCAGTACCGTCGAGCTCAGCCTCGAGCGTCGCTCCGCTCTTGCTTTTCAACGTGATGCTCCCTCCCTCGACGGTGCCGCGAAACCATGCTTCGACGTTGCGCCCATCACAGAAATAGGCAGCGGCCTGGCTACCCAGGACTGCGACGGCGATCGCCCCCTGGCTGTCCTCGGCCCGGCCGGCGTACACCACCTGTTCTGGGAAGGTGCTGTCCTCGGCGGTTTCGCTCGCGGTTGCGGTGGGCGTTGCAGCTGCAGTCTCTGTCGGCTGCAGCGAGCGGCTGGTGGTCGCTGGCGCGGCGGATGGACTCGCGCCGGTGGAGCCGCTACCGGGTGGGCCGCTCACGATGTTGACGGTGAACATAATGGCGAAGGCCAGCGCCACGGCGGCCAGTGTGACCAGAGGACTGCGATGCTTCATGGCACCTCCTCCACCGGACGGCTAGGCATGCGGGGGATGAGTGCCCCTCCAATCGTCTGATGGGCCGATTTCCGACGCCGACATTCTCACCTGCTGCCGGGTGCGCCACAATGGCCGACACGATTCGAACTCCCGAACCTGGCGGATTGTTTCCAGGGACGCCGACTTGTCAGAACGTGTTGACCTAATAGGTCAACCACGTTCTGACAAGTCGGCATCAGCGGATGCGTAGGTTGGGTTGGTGATCACCCCACTCCCCGAGGCGCTGGGCGTCAGTCCGGTCGTGCTGGATGGCGGCCTGGCGACTCAGCTCGAGTCTCAGGGGCACAACCTTGACTCCGCGCTTTGGTCGGCACGGCTGCTGCGTGATGATCCGGATGCCATCATGCAGGCGCATCTGGCGTATTTCACCGCCGGCGCTCAGGTTGCGACTACGGCCTCCTACCAGGCCTCACTCGGCGGATTCGCCCGAGCCGGCATCAGTCGGGCCGAAGCAGAGCAGCTGATCCGGCGCAGCGTACGACTTGCCGAGCAGGCGCGTACCTGTCAGGAGGACGGCAAGGATCGCTGGATCGCCGGCTCGGTCGGACCGTACGGAGCCGCGCTGGCGGACGGGTCAGAGTATCGAGGTGACTACAACCGGTCGGTGGATGAGCTGCGTGCCTGGCATCGACCACGGATCGCGTTGCTGGCCGAAGCCGGCGTCGACATCTTGGCCTTGGAGACCATTCCCTGCCTGGCTGAGGTCGAGGCGCTGCTGGCCGAAGTTGACGGCAGTCGGCAGCCGTGTTGGCTGTCTATCACGTGCACAAGGGACCGTACCCGAGCCGGTGAGCCTGCGGCAGCGGCGTTTTCCCTCGCCCGCGATGTGGAGGAGATCGTGGCAGTCGGAGTCAATTGCATCGACCCGGCGGACGCATACCCGCTGGTCCGTAGCGCCAGCGAAGCAAGTGGCAAGCCGGCCGTTATCTATCCCAACAGCGGCGAACGCTGGGACTCAACAGCCCGGACCTGGACCGGCCCGAAGAGGTGGCAGCCCAAGGATGTGACGGACTGGATCAGCGGCGGCGCGCGCCTGGTCGGTGGGTGCTGCCGCGTCGGACCGGCGGAAATCCAGGCGATTGGCGATCTTGTCAGGTGAGGGGATCTCAATTGTGGAGTACGGCAGCTCCGCTGAATCGCCCATGTTTGAGGTCCGCGAGAGCCTGCGGCGCCTCGCTCATCGGATAAGACGCGGTTGTGGCGCGTACGCCGAGCCGCTCCGCCAGCCGGAGGAAGGTCTCCCCATCAGCGCGCGTATTGGCCGTCACCGACCGCAGCTTGCGCTCCTGGAACAGCGTGTCCTGGTAATTGAGGACTGGCACGTCGGACAACCAGATGCCGGCGACGGCGAGCGTGCCGCCTCGATCCAGCGCCCGCAATGCGGTCGGTACCAGCTCGCCTGCCGGGGCGAACAAGATCGCTCCGTCCAGCGGCTCAGGCGGGACATCATGGGCATCGCCCACCGAGTCGGCGCCAAGCTCGTCGGCCAACTGCCGATTCGCCTCGCCGCGCGTCAATACATGGACCCGCAAGCCCTGTGCCAGTGCCAGCTGTGCGGTGAGGTGGGCGCTGCCACCGAAACCGTAGATACCGAGCGAGCCGCCGGGTGGAACTGCCGCGCACACCAAAGCGCGATAGCCGATGATGCCGGCGCACAGCAAGGGAGCGACGTGCTGGTCGTCGATGCCGGCGGGCAGCGCGTACCCGAACGCCTCGTCGACGAGACAGAAGTCTGCGTAGCCGCCGTCAGTGTCCCAGCCGGTGAAGCTAGGTGAGAGGCACAGATTCTCGGCGCCGCGGCGACAGAATCGGCAGCTGCCATCGGTGCCACCGAGCCAAGCGACGCCGACCCGATCACCAGGTGCGAACCGGCTGGCACGATCACCGAGCGCGTCGACCACCCCAACTACCTCGTGACCAGGGGTGATGTTGGGATGCTTGGGCAGCAAGTCTCCTTCGGCCAGGTGCAGATCGGTGCGGCAGACGCCGCAGCAGGTGACCTTGATGCGGACTTGCCCGGCAAGCGGGGTTGGCACCCTGCGTTCCACGTGCCGCAGCGGTTCACTCTCGATCGGCCCTAGTTGGTGCACGGCCCAGGCGTTCATCTCGCCATTCTGACGATCATTCAGGGGGAACAAAGCTCAGGTAGGTGTTTTTCACAGGCCGGCGAGCCATGATTACCCCATGACCATCCTCCAGCTCTTGATTACGGTGGTTGCCGTTGTCGGCGTCATCGTGATCGTGTTGCTGGCGATCATTCCCTCCCTGCTCGACTATCCCCGTGGCCGCGACAAGGACGAATCCGATACGCCGGCACCGAACCCGCTCAAGCCCAACGATCCTCACAACGACTCGATCGATCTGGCGGCCTAGACCCCTGAGTTCGTTTGGTGCTCCCGCGGTAAGGAGAAAACCTAGCGTCGGTAGCAGCAGCGCTTGGGTAAGTGAATCCGCTCGTCCTGCACCAGTTTGATCAGGTCGCCGCGGCTGATCTCCAGGATCTGACCGCGCTGGGTGTTGCGGGCAATCACGGTGATGACTTCGTCGCCGTTTGGGCTGTATTGGACCTCGATGCCCCGGCGCCGCAGCGTTGAGTCGGTCACCAGATAGGAATTGCCATCCATCAACCTGAGGCTCAGACACTCTTGATGGGTGCTGGCGCCGCAGCGGAGGGCGAACTTGCGGCTCGTGGCGACCTGCAGGTAAACCTCCGTGGCGCCCTTGTCGAGCCGGTACATCTGGAAGGCGAGCGCACCGCCCCCGCCGGACCAGAAGCTTGTCGTGTTGTAGCGGCTGTCGTAGAGGTAGCCGAATCCGCTGAAGTACTCTCCGGTCGGATCCAGATGGGACTGGGCGACTTCGGACATCCTGGACCGCCACCTGAACAAGATCTGTGCCTGGCACGTCGTACTCGATGGCTCGCAGTTCACACTGAGCGCAGTGGGGGTCGGCCACGCTGGCGCCGCCTGCGGAACCGGTGCGCGTGTCGGGATGAGTACAGCGCCCGCGACGACAATCAGCACCGCCGCGACGAGCGCTGCCGACCCTCGCTGGATCCAGCGACGCCGTGCGAGCCGGCGACCGTGGGCGAGATCGTCAGCACTGCCGTGGGACTCGCGCATGTCTGGCGGGATAGCATCCTTGAGCTCGCGTGCGAGCGCACCGTCACTCACACGCTCCGGATGGCCGGCAGCCAGCATGTTTCGAGCCCGCCCGGCGATGCTGAGCACGTTGCCCACCGCCCGCTCGAGCACTTCGGCGACCTGTGGGATGGTAAGCCCGACGTAGCACTCCAGAACAATGGCAGCCCTCTGGTCGTAGGAGAGCGTCTGAAGGTCGGCGACGATTGGCTCAGCGGTCGGGACGGGCGGAGGGCCGTCGATCAGCTCGACACGCGGCCGGTATTCCCACGGCAGCTGAACCGGTGCGCGGGCGGCGCGCACGACGGCCCGAAGAGCCTCCCGACGCGGATGCCGCAGCCCAGACCAGCGTCCATAGAGCTGCGCGAAGACGAGTTGCACAACCCGTTCAGCCCGGACTGGATCACCCGCGAGGAGGTAGGCCGTGGCCTGGATGAGCGGACGCTGACGCTCGACCACAGCGGCGTATTCCTGATCCCGGATCGCCGACATGCCCCACCTCTTCGGTAATGCTAGTTCCTCGTCGGCAGCCGATCGACGTGCAACAAGGTGAGTTGATCTTGACCAGCGGTGCAACAATCAGGTCGTGACAGCATTTCGCCGCTATGTGGCGATCGGCGATTCCAGTACCGAGGGACTGGAAGATCCCGACGGGAACGGCGGCTACCGCGGCTGGGCGGACCGGCTGGCGCAGCACATCGCGGATAATCAAGAGGAGCCGTTGGAGTATGCGAACCTCGCCATCCGCGGAATGCGGATGAGAGAGATCCGAACCGGTCAGCTCGACGACGCTCTCGCCATGCGGCCAGACCTGCTTTCTGTATTTGGTGGCGTCAATGACCTCATTGCGGGCCCCTGCAACTTCGACGCGATTCGGGCCGATTATGTGATCATCTTCGCTGAGGCGCGCCGCCAGGGCGCCACGGTCGTCACCTTCACCATGCCGGACCCGACGGCTATCAACCCGCTCGGCAGGTACTGGCGGGAGCGAGCTGCCAGGCTGAACGAGATCATCCGCAGCGAGGCCGAACACTACGGTGTCGTGGTGATGGATTTCGAGCTGTACCCGGTGACCGAGGATCCCCGGCTGTGGTTCGAGGACCATCTGCATGGCAACGAGCTCGGCCACCAGGCGGTCGCGGCCGCCCTGGCCTGGCAGCTGGGCATCGACGGCTTCGACGGGCGCTGGGCGGACCTGGAGGGTGAGCCGGCAAGGCTAAGGGGCCGCGAGAAGTTGAGGGGTGACATCGAATGGGCCAGGCATTACATGGCGCCTTGGCTGGGTAAGGGCATCCGCGGCATTCGGCAGGGCCGTGGGATTCAGCGCAAACGGCCTTTTCCCGAGGTCATGCCGAAGTCTGAAGTAACCGGTCAGAAACCACAACAAATCGTGTCGGATTCATGGAGTTCGTGACCGGTTCCTCGAGATAGCGGCCTTAGGCGAACAGACTCTGACCGATGTATTCACCTTCAGCGATGCCGGGC
>JAJTCL010000398.1 GCA_021323255.1 Propionibacteriaceae bacterium
AGTCGTGGACATATTCTTGGGTCCTCCTTGCATTCCCTGTTGTTACGTGCATCCTTGCGTATGGAATCCGATTACCCAATGTCGGGTTAGGAAAACCACCGAAGTCGTGGAGCGCGCACGAGCGATCGCCGCAAGCGTATCGTCGATTGGCGGTCTTTGGTGATCTTGATCAAGCGCGGCCGCTAGGCATGGCGGTCGGACCACATCTGGGGTGCTAAGGATAGCTCTTGACGGGCAATGCGCCGCGCAGCCAACGAACCGAAGTGCTGTCGGTTCCAGGCCGACCAGGGAGCACCGAGATGAGCTCAACCGGTCGCTCGTGCCGCGGGCGTTCCGTTCAATCTCTCCAGATCGTCCAGAAACATGCGCGCCCACTTGTCGATGTCATGGTCAAAGACCTGGCGGCGCATGGCTCTCATGCGCTGCGCCTTGTTGCGAGGCACATCGTTCATGGCTTCCACCAGGCGATCTTTGAGGCCATCGATGTCGTGCGGATTAACCAGGTACGACTGGCGCAGTTCCCGCGCCGCGCCGGTGAACTCGCTGAGCACAAGCGCCCCGTCGTCTCGCTGGCGGCATGCGACGTACTCCTTGGCTACCAGGTTCATCCCGTCGCGGAGCGGCGTCACCACCATGACGTCAGCGGCGCGGTAGAACGCCGCCATTTCTACCCGCGGATGCGACACATGTAGATAGATGATGGGCGGTCGGCCGATGCGTGGCACCTCGCCATTGATCCGGCCGACCAGCCGGTCAATGTCGTCCCTGAGCCGCCGGTACTGCTCCACCCGCTGACGGGAGGGCATGGCGAGCTGAAGCAGCACGGTCTCATCGGGGTCGATTCGTCCCTCTGCGATCAGTTCGCCGAAGGCTTGAATTCGCTCTGGTATGCCCTTCGTGTAGTCAAGACGGTCGACTCCAAGGAACATCACGCGCGGGTCGCCCAGATCATGACGGATCTCAGCGGCACGCTCCGCAGCCTGATCGCTGGCTGCCAGCTCGTGGAAGCCTTTCGCCTCGATCGAAATCGGATACGCCCGAGCGAGCACCTCACGGCCGTCACGGGTGCGAATCCGATCACGCAGAGTTTCGAGGCCGAGCCGATCTCGGACCAGGCGGGCGAAGTTCCGGGCGCCGCCCGGCAGCTGAAAACCCACGAGATCCGCCCCGAGGAGCCCTTCCAGGATCTGCTGTCGCCATGGCAGTTGGACGTAGAGCTCCGTCGGAGGAAAGGGGATGTGGAGGAAGAAACCGATCTTCACGTCCGGTCGTTGGCGGCGCAGCATCTGGGGGAGGAGCTGCAGATGATAGTCCTGAACCCACACCACCGCGCCGGCGGCTGCCACCGTGGCCACATAGTCGGCAAATCGCTGATTGACGATGACATAGGTGTCCCACCACTCACGGCGGAATTGTGGGGTAGCGATCGCGTCGTGATACAGCGGCCAGAGCGTCGCGTTCGAAAAGCCCTCGTAGTACTCCTCGACCTCAGATGATGAAAGCGGTACTGGCGCCAGCGCCAGCCCCTCGTGTTCAAACGGCTCCAGTTCTTCGTCTGCTGCCCCATGCCAGCCGACCCAGGCGCCGCGGCGCCGGTGCATGATCGGCTCGAAGGCGGTCACCAGGCCACCTGGGGACGGTCGCCAATCGGCGGTGCTATCCGGGTTCTCGACCCGATCGACTGGGAGCCGGTTTGCCACCACAACAAAGGAGGCCGGATCGAGTTTCCATTCCTTGGGTTTCAAGCTCATGAACGTCGCGACCTCCTACGGCGTTTCCTTCGACCTTAACTGCACTGGGCATCGGGGCGCCATGGAGCTGCTGGTGCGATAAGACACCGAGTCGTGCCACTTGGCCCGCCGCCCGGGTATAGCTAACCCGACATCATCTCTGAGAGGCTCACCGCATGAGCCTTCCCGCACCGCTCTCGGCAACCGGGCGTCGGGCTCTGCAGGCAATCATCGAGGCAGCCTCTGACACACTCATTGCGACTGATTTCGATGGCACCCTGGCGCCGATTGTCGACGATCCGGCGCAGGCGTACGCGGACCCGAGAGCTGTAGCCGGCCTAGGCCGGCTCGGAGAATATGTTGGCGCGATTGCAGTGATCACGGGGCGCCAGGCACCTGCCGTCGTTGATCTTGGTCGGTTCCGCGAGGTGACCGGTCTGGGTTCGATGATCGTGCTAGGGCAATACGGTGTCGAGCGTTGGAACGCAATCAACGACGAGTTCATATTGCCCCCCGACCCGCCCCAGATCAGGGCAGTGGCCGAGGAGTTGCCAGGAATCCTCGACTCACTCGGTCTGGCCGATGCCAGGATCGAGTACAAGGGACGAGCTATTGCCGTTCATACTCGTTTGCTGCCAGATCCGTCAGAGGCATTTGCCAAACTGAAGGAGCCGCTTGGAGAGCTGGCGGCTCGGCATGGGTTGATGTCGGAACCTGGGAAGAATGTGTGGGAGATCCGAGCCCCAGGTTTCGACAAGGGTGCTGCCTTGCGTGCGATCGTCGCCGAAACCGGTGCCCGTCAGGTGGTCTTCGCCGGGGATGATCTTGGCGATCTCCCGGCTTTCCGGGCGGTCCGCGAACTGGCGGCGGCTGGCGTGTCGGGGCTGCTCATATGCTCAGCCTCGACCGAGGAGGATGCCCTGAGCGAGTGGGCGGATGTGATCGTGGATGGGCCGAGTGGCCTGGCGGAATGGCTGAACGAGCTCGCCGAGCGGCTGGCTGGTTCTTCGTGACCCGTTCGGCTGCATCTCCGACGAGAACGAGCAGTATCGAGGAGCCTCCTGAGCAGCGGCGGACCCTGGCCATTCTGCTTCTGGCTCAGATACTGAGCGGCTTGGGGCTTGCGGCTGGCATTACCGTCAGTGCGCTACTCGCCGAGGAGATGTTGGGCTCCAGCCGCTTCTCGGGACTGCCCACGGTCTTCTTCACCATCGGCTCGGCT
>JAJTCL010000399.1 GCA_021323255.1 Propionibacteriaceae bacterium
CGCCCGGCCGCCGCCCCGCAGCAGGCAGCTGGCTTCGCCGGGCTGACCGCGCGCGTAACCAGGCCGCCGCGAAGTCTGGCGGCTCTGCGGACAGCACTTTGCCAGCGCTCCAGTGCAGCAACAGGCCAAGCGCGTGCTTGCACGGCACCTTCCGGCTCGGGCAGCTGCATGAGTACGCCGGGGGCGAGCTCGAATCGACAACGATCTGGTATGCCTGACTGCCGCCGGTCCACACTCCCCAGACGCCGGAAGGGCCGGCGCCGGTATCGCGCCATGCCTGAGTGTCTGCGAGGGCCGCCGCTGCCCGCGCCGAGGCTCGGTCGGGCGCCTGGGAGAGGACACGTTCCCGCGACCACACGTCCATGGCGAACACAGTAGTTGCCAGGACCGACAACGACCGGGCCGCGATGTCAGCTCAGATACGCACCTCGCCGGTGGGGCTGGAGGTCGCTTCGCTCCCGCAAATTCACATGTTGTGGTGCAGATACGCGGGCTGACGGAACCCCAGAACCGCCTCGATCATCCGGGCCGCCGCCACCGAGGCCGCAACGTCGTGCATCCGCAGAATCCTGGCACCGTTGAGAACACAGATGGTCGCGGCCGCAATGGAGGGTGGCGTCCGGTCGGACCTCAGCAAGCCAGTCGCCTCGCCGACGAAGTCCTTATTCGACACTGCCGCCAGCATCGGAAGTCCAAGATCAGCAATCTCAGCCAGCCGCCGTGTCAGTTCCAGGGTGTGCAGTGTGTTCTTGTTGAGATCGTGGCCGGGGTCGATCACGATCCGGCTCTCCGGCACCCCGTGATCTACCGCCAACTGCACACGTTCGGCGAGGAACGCCTTGATCTCGGAGGTGATGTCGGAGTAGTGCGGCCGGTGGTGGTGCTGCCGGGGCAGGGCCAGGCTGTGTGTGATCACCACCGTTGCGCCTCGGGCGGCTACCACGTCGGCCAGCTCAAGATGGTGCAGCCCGCTGGTGTCGTTGATCACTGCGGCTCCAGCCGCGATGCCTTGGGCTGCAACTTCTGGGCGGACGGTGTCAACCGAGATGACAATGTCGCTTCGCGCTGCCACTTGCTCAATCACCGGCACCAGCCGGTCGATCTCCTCGGCCAACGTGACCTCCGGCGTGTCCGGTGAGAAGGGCACGCCCCCGATGTCAATCCAGCCAGCACCGGCCTCGGCCGCAGCCAGTGCTGCGGCGACAGCGTGATCGAGGGTGAAGGTGCGGCCCTGGTCGTAGAACGAGTCGGGCGTACGATTCACGATTCCCATCACGATGACTTCATGATCAAAATCAAACGTGCGTCGGCCGATGGTACGAACCGGGTCCAGCAGTGGCGGCAGATAGCTCACGCGCCAAGTCTCAATCACCTTGCGACTAGTTGGCGATCCCGTCCTGGCTGTCTTCGGTCAAGGCGCATCAACGCATACTTCCTTGCCGCACGGTGGGAGATTGATGCGCACTCGGCAGGGCGACTCTGCCGTTCTTGGCGTGCGGTGTGCTCTGATGAGTGGAGGTGGCGGGAATCGAACCCGCGTCCTCGAGCGACGAACCAGGTCTTCTCCGGGCGCAGCTGGCTAAGCGTTCTCTCGGCTCCTGCACTCGTGCCAGCGCGTTGCAGACAAGCCCAGACTCAGTTCATTTCCCTGCTAAGCCCTGAGCCCACTCTTAGCAGGTAAAGCCTCCTTGACGAGGCCAGGGTCCGGGGCGGAGGCTCGCCCGGTCTGACCCTTCGATCACTGCTTAGGCAGCGAGAGCGAAGTTTTGCTGAGTTTTATTCTCGGCATTTATTGGTTCCCAAGGGACACCGCTTCTCCTGGGACTATCGACCCAAGTCGAAACCGATCACCCCCTATTGAGTTGTGTTTGCGACCGTCCATTGCAGTTGAATCGGCCGCAGCCAGACAAAGTCTACCGATCATGCAATGCGGCGGCAGCCCAATTGATTCCCGCGGAGACGCAAAGGCGCCGGACCCAACTGGATCCGGCGCCGTTGTGCCTACTACTTCTCTGACAGCACCTCAAGCTTGATCACGTTCTTGACCGGGTTCTTCCAGTCCTCGCCCTGCAGGGCCTTGGCTCCGCCGACGATGGTGAGGACCAACCAGCCGAGACCCATGAATGGCAGCAACCAGCCGAAGATGTCAAGACCAGTCACACCGCCCAGGACAGCAACCAGCACGAACGCGATCGAGGAGATCAGCTGGAAGTTGAACGACTTGGCCGCTTCTCTGCGCGCGTACGTCCCGGGTGTCGACAGGGCGTAGACCAGACCTGGGCCGAAGAGCCAGAGGAAGAACACCGAGAAGTGCGCCACGGCGGCGGCGCCGCGGCCGGCCTGTTCGCGAGTCTCAGGTCGGACCAGCGGCTGGTAGGCGGGGTGCGCGCCGAGCGCCCGGGACGGAGTCGGTATTTGGACCAGGCCGTAGAAGGCCTCATTGAGCTCCTTGCGGGAGTCAGCGGTGAGAACCTGGCCGATCCGTCGGTCGAACTCCGACTCACTGATCCGACCGTCGGCGTAGGCATCCTTGAGCCAGGATTCGGCGCGATCACGCTGTTCGGGCGTGACCTGCATTTTGAGGCTGGGGTGCTCATAGATCGCGTTCATGTTGACCAGCATGGTTTGGTGGCAGGTGCTGCACCATCGGGCACTCCCCCGGACCTACCCCGAGAAGCCACAAGGCAGCTAGTTGATCGGCAATCACCAGCTGCCGCCACCGCCGCCACCGCCGCCGCCCCCGGAGAAGCCGCCTCCGCTGAACGAGCTGCCGCCACCGAAGCCCGTGCCACCGCTACCTGCGGCGGGCAGTGGCGTGGCAGCGCTGGTCAGGCTGCTGGTGAGGAAGGAGGTGTTGAAGGCGGCCAGGTGATAGTTCCCGACGTACCAGTAGGGAACGACATCTGGCAGCCGACCCATCGCCACGAGATCGGCACAGATCTTCGCCCAACGGTCGGCCAGGTTGAAGATGATCGCCCAGGGCAGGTACTTCGAGAAGATGTCCTCGCCCTCCTCGAACTTGAGCTGGTCAGCCTCTGCAGTGGCGAGATAGGTCTTGAAGCCCTCGACCTGATCACAGACCGCTCGACCGTCGGCCGTGCGCTGACCACGGCGGAGCTTGAAGCGGATCACGGCTACCGTGATGATGATCGGCAGCAGCGGAATCAGGAGCAACAACACCCAGGCGCCAACGGCAAAGGCCGCGAACACCGCAATGGCGATCACGCCGAAGCTGACGCTGCGGGCAGCCGCCGAGGGAACCTTGCGGAACCAGCCGCGAGCAGTGACCTGATTGCGTACTGAGTCCCGCATAGCCTCGTGAGCGCTCGCTAGGCTGCCCTTTGCCGAGAGATCCCTGACCGCGCCCGGTGGCTCGCCACCGAACAGGCTGTTCAGCAGAACCATCTCGTGCGGGGCTGCGGCCCTGTTCGGGTCCACCAAGATCACCTGGAAGTCGTACTCTCCCAGGCTCTGCACCTTCAGGGCGCCGCGTACGGCCAGGTCGATGATCGTGGCCGCCGTCTCACGGGAATCAACTTGGCCATCCATCAGCAGACCCGCCTCCGCGACCGGGATCTTGGGTGGAGAGAACGCGACGGGAATAGGGATATCTGGGTCGTTCGGCACGATCTGCGCATCCTGGCCAGCCAGCGGAACCGTACCTGGCGGGAGCCCAGCGTAGCGCTGGTCCCGCCCGTTCTTACGCCACCACAACACTCCGACGAGGGGGGATCCGACAGTGATGAGAAGACCAACGGCAGCGAGGGCGATCGCGCCGGTCCTCTCGCCTGAAGTGAGCTTCGAACCGTCCGGTTCGAGGTGTGGCTTGTTGTCCGCCACCAGGCCCGCCTTGATCTTGGCACTGACCGTGACGCCCTCGCCTGGGGCAAGGTTGCTCCGGCTGTACTGGGCCTTGCCGTCAACGATCTTGGCCGGACACTGTTCGGTGCTGTTGACCGGGCCGTAGGTGCAGGTGGTGTCCTGAACGCCGCCAGGCACAGCAATCGAGACACTGACCTGCTTGATGGACGCCGTCCAATCCAGGCCGGTGGCATCCCAGTAAAACTCGTCGTAGCTGCCCGAGGTGCGCATGGCGCCGGCCAGGTCGTAGGAGATGACGTAGGTCGCGGTGGGTGCGGAGATAGTCCGGTCCGGGTCGCCGATGCGCAGCCTGAGCTGTTCCTCGCGGCCACCCTTCGCCTCGTCGGTACGCGAACTGAACTGGGTCGCCACGTCATCTGGGCTGGTCACGCTGATGTTGGTGATCTGGTAAACGGCATCTTGGGTCTCGTCGTACGGCTCCCGAGTGACGAGAAATCGCTCGATGCCATGCCGTCCTGAGTTGTCGCCGAAGCGGTAGGTGATCGTCTCCTTCACCTTGACGACGCCACTCGGTTGCACGTTGTAGTCGATGTTGAAGGAGTCGATCTGATCGTCTGCGGCGTAAGCCGGGGTCGGAGCGACCAAGGCCCACGCCAGCGCCGTGAGCGACATGAGGAGGAACGCGACGGCGCCCCGAGCGAATCGGTCACGGATCTGCCAAGGGCGCTCGACAGCGGACGCGCGGAATTGCACCATTACTTCATTGTCCTCGATTGCGGGCGGCCATCGCCCGCTCGGCCTCGCGCTTTGACT
>JAJTCL010000400.1 GCA_021323255.1 Propionibacteriaceae bacterium
CTCGATCCTCATCTTTTATGAGTCTCTGGCCAGTTAGCGGTGGGCATGCCGGGTGCTCGACTGGAAAATCGTGAAGCCAGATTGACCGCGGTGAAGCAGGTCCTTATGAGGGTGTTGCGAAATGACCTTAGGAGCCGAACGAGCTGGGCTCTACCGATCCGGCCGTCTTGTTGGGTTGCAGATTGAGGGTCTTCGGTCTGGATGCTAGCCGGCAGCCGGCGCCGTCCGGTAAATCTTCAACAGGTCGAACGCCGCGGCGGCCAAGTTAACTTCGGCGGTTGCGGCTTGCAGGCCGCGTCGGCTGAGCCCGCTGATGATCTTCTTCAAATTCCCGATCGCCGGTTCGTGGCGGGCCTTGGGTCGGCTCATAGATCCGTTGGTTGCGATCACCAAATCGTCTGGGTACGGGTGGAGCGCCTCGTGGATGAGCTCTTCGCTGATGTGGGGGCCGTACGAGTCGGCGGTGTCGATGAAGTTCGTGCCGAGCTCGACTGCGTGGCGCAACACCGCTTTCGCCACATCGCGGTCCGCGGGCGGACCCCAGATGCCGGCACCCGTGACACGCATGGCGCCGAATCCGAGGCGGTTGACCGTTAAATCGCCGGCCACATCGATCGTTCTGGCAAGCCCGGCGTGGACAGTCGGGAACTCTGACATGGATCATGACTCCTCTGGTCTGCAGATCCGTGGGGGCTGCAACTGCATGTCTGTAGAGAATGGAGCTGGTCGCGACCCCGCGCGAGTGGTCGATGCCTACGTCCGTGGTGTCCGAAATCGATCGTGTCTAGGCCTAGCGGCAATGACGTAGCAGAGCACCCCGTGGCCGGTGCCACAGTTAGTCGTATCTGCGGCCCAAAGGAGGAAGCACTATGAAGGCAGCACGGCTGCACGGGTATCACGAACGCCCGTCTGTTGACGAGGTTCCCGAGCCGAAGGTGACTGACCCGTTTGACGTACTGGTGCGTGTCGGCGCCGCCGGACTCTGCCGTACCGATCTGCACATATACGAGGGCCAGTGGGAGCACTTGACCCATCCCGAACTGCCGTTCACTCTCGGCCATGAGAACGCCGGATGGGTGGAGGAGCTCGGTTCCGCTGTTTCCCACATCGCTGTCGGCGACACGGTGATTCTGCATCCACACATCACCTGCGGATTGTGCCGCAACTGCCGGGCAGGCGACGACATGCATTGTGTCAACAGCAAGTTCCCTGGCGTGGACGGCACCGACGGAGGCATGGCCGACTACTTGCTCACCAGCGCCCGGTCGGTTGTCAAGCTCGACCCGACTCTTCAGCCGGCGGATGTGGCTGCCCTCGCCGACGCCGGCTTGACCGCCTACCACGCGGTGAAGAACGCTGTGCCCTTGTTATATCCGGGAACGACAGCGCTGGTCATCGGCGCCGGCGGTCTCGGCCACATCGGCGTCCAAGCTCTGAAAGCCCTTACCCCGTCGACGATCATCGTCCTCGACCGCAACCAAGCCGCGCTGGACTTGGTCAGTGGATACGGTGCAGACCACACTGTCCTGGCAGACGCTAGTTCAGCAGAAAAGATCCTCGAACTGACCGACGGCCAGGGCGCCGAAGTCGTTTTCGACTTCGTTGCGGAGCAGGGAGCGGAGGCCCTGGGCTGGAACCTCACGAGACGGGCTGGCTCGCATTTCATCATCGGCTACGGCGGCACCGTCAACGTACCGGCTATCGACATCATCTCCAGCGAGAGAAGCATCGTCGGCAACCTGGTCGGCAGCTACAACGACCTCGCCGAGCTCATGGTGCTAGCCGCGCAGGGCAAGGTGGATCTCCACACGCGGACGTACCCGCTCGACGCTGTCAACGACGCCATCGACGACCTCGACGCCGGACGTCTTCAGGGCCGCGGAATCCTGGTACCAGGTTGATCGATCGCCCAGTCACTGGCGAAACCATCGAGAGCTTGGAGGTATCTGTCGTGTCGCTACTTCCTCAAAGAACGGGCAGGGATCCTCGTATTCGCAGTGGCTTGAGAAGAATAGGGCAAAGTGAACGATGCGCATGCGCTTGCAGCGAGTGTCGGACGTATCAGCAGGTTCGGATGGGCAGGACCGTCGCTAGGCCGTCATAACCCACCAGGTGCTGCACCCCGCAATGCCCGCCGTGGCCGTACTTCGGGCTGTGCTCGCCGTGGTGCCGGCCATTGCCCGGGATCCCGCCCAGGATTCATACAGAGATCTTTTGATCATGGCCGTCCCTCAAAGACTCCCGGCTGAGATCCCTCCAGGCCAGCCAACCCGCGGGGGATCGGTCGGCAGATGCTCGGACAACCGGGTCCCCCCACGGTTTGGCGTGAAAGGAGCGAACAACAGGTCCGGGAGACTTACTCGTTAAAGATCCGTGGCGGGAAATATATCCCGGCAAGCGTTGACTCCGATCTCCACTGATCCGCTCGAGGACGTCTCAACCGGCCGATCCGGTCCAGATGATCCAGGGCTGTGGCCAGGTCATCTGGGTTCCAGTCCACCTTGTCCTCATCGAGCCAGCTTTGAAGTTGGTCCTCCGACTCGAATCGCTCGTCACGACTTTTGAGGACTGCACATACATCCGCTGCCAACACGTCGTACTTGTCATATGGACGGATGCTCTTTCGCACCAGGTGCTGCGGGTACACCGAGTATGGCTGACGTTGCGCACGCATGAGATGTCCGCTGTCCTCGAGCCTGCTCAAAGCCTCGGCCAGGTCATCTGCGGTGTGAGGGACCCCGCTCTCAGTAAGACGCCCAGACAGTTCCTCCACTGTCCAGCGATTGCCAGAGCGGGAGTGGCCTACCTCCATTACCCGGAGGACGGCCTTTGCCAGGGCATGTCTGTGCTGCTCCCCAGCGGCCTTCTCAGCCTCCTCCGGCACCATCTCAGACCAGATCTCAGCACCTATGGCCAGCCAGCCGGGACGTGATGCGTTGGGCTTTACTGCAGGACGCTCGAGCCGGTTGGTGGACTCCAGGAGATCCAGTGCGGGTCCTAGCTCCGCCGTGGTGTAGGACACGCCATCCTCTCTGAGCCATTCACCCAACTGCCACTCCGAGTCGTAGTGACCACGGCCTGGCGTACGCAGAGAGCTCATGAGTGC
>JAJTCL010000401.1 GCA_021323255.1 Propionibacteriaceae bacterium
GCCGGTCAAGGGGCATCTCAACTGCTCGCGGGCGGAGAGACGTGAAATACAACGAGGGAGCCCAACTCGACCCGTCGCAGATGGGCGGCAGGCGAGGAGGAAGTGGCGGGAAGATCGCAATCGGCGGCGGCGCCGGACTGATCGTGTTGATCATCGCGCTGCTGTTCGGTATCAATCCGGGCGACATCCTGGGCGGCTCCCCTCAAGCCGGGCCGGTGCAGTCGGAAAGCGCAAGCCAGTTTGCCCAATGCACGCGCGGCTCAGACATCAACGCCGACCGGGACTGTCGTTTCGTGGCCTACACGAACTCGATCCAGGACTACTGGAAGGACGGTCTTCAGGGCTACCAGGAGATCCAGGTGGTGACGTTCACCGGCAGTGTCAACACCGCCTGCGGGCATGCAACTTCGGCGGTCGGACCGTTCTACTGCCCAGCCGACACGACGGTCTACCTCGACCTCGGATTCTTCGATCAGCTGACCGACCAGCTGGGCGCCCAAGGCGGTGACGCCGCTGAGGCGTACGTGCTCGCCCACGAGTTCGGCCATCACGTCCAGAACCAGACCGGCATCATGCGGCGGGTGCAGAGCAGCGGCCAGGGCACCGGGCCCACCTCGCCCGCGGTCCGACTCGAGCTGCAGGCCGATTGTTACGCCGGCGTCTGGTTCCGGCGCGCGACCGAGGATCCGGAGAGCCCGATCACCGAAGTCACCGAGGAGGATCTCCGTCGGGCAGTGGACGCGGCGCAAGCCGTTGGTGACGACCGAATCCAGGAGAAGATGCAGGGCCAGGTCCGTCCGGAAAGCTGGACCCACGGTTCAGCCGCGATGCGGCGTCAGTGGCTTGCCCATGGCTTCAACACCGGCGACCCGAACCAGTGCGACACGTTCGCCAGAAAGGCCCTCAACTGAGCCCTGAAGGCGTGATGGTCGTCGAAACCGGTGACAGCCTGACTGCGTGATCTCAGTTGCAGGTCACTCCAGTGGCATGCACCGGGCAGTAGCCGAAGGGGTTCTTGTCCAGGTACTGCTGGTGGTAGTCCTCGGCATAGTAGAACTCGCCGGCAGGGCCGATGTCGGTGGTGATCCGCCCGAAACCCGCGCGAGTGAACTCGGTCTGAAACTGATCGCGCACTCGTTGGGCAGTTGCCAGCTGCTCTGGTGAGGTCGTGTAGATCGCGGACCGGTACTGCGTGCCGATGTCGTTGCCCTGCCGCATCCCCTGCGTCGGGTCGTGGTTCTCGAAGAAGATCTTGAGCAGCTTTTCGTAGCTGATCTTGGCTGGGTCGTAGCACACCTTCACGATCTCGGTGTGGCCGGTCCGAGCGCTGCAAACCTCCTGATACGTGGGATTCGGCGTAAAGCCGCCCGCATAGCCGACCGCCGTGTTGGTGACGCCCGGTGTGTTCCAGAACAGCTTCTCAGCACCCCAGAAGCAACCGAGGGCGAAGTAGGCCACCTCAGAGCCTTCCGGCACCTTCTGCACTGGAATGCCGAAAATGTCGTGGAAGGTCGGATTGACAAGGATCGTAGAGCTGCGGCCGGGCAGCGCTTTTTCAGGCTCGACAAGCGTCGACTTCGTGCGCGAGAACAACATGTGGTTCAGTCTGCCTTCCTGCATTGCCGTTCTGGAGGGCCATGCACTTACGCAACGCTGACCGGTCGTCAACATGTTCCACATGTGCCCTGAGCCTGCCGCCGGGCGCATTCTGTTTCTGTCGGGTATGCGCCTGTTGAAGCGTCCGGGGTTGGCCTGCAACCGGCTCAGGGCGCACTCTCGGCGCGAGCGCCGAACAAATCACGCGTACGCTGGCCTCTTGTGACAGCTACCCAAGGCTTCTCAACCCGTGCCATTCATGCCGGGCAGGATCCGGATTCCGCAGTCGGCTCGGTGGTGCCGCCGATCTACGCCACATCGACCTACATCCAGGACAAAGTAGGTGAGGCGCGCGGCGGTTTCGAATATTCGCGCTCTTCCAATCCCACCCGCACGGCTCTCGAGGAGTGCATGGCAGCGCTGGAGGGAGGCAAGCACGGCCTGGCGTTTGCCAGTGGTTTGGCGGCCGAGGACACCTTGTTGCGGACCATCGCCTCCCCGGGAAGCCATTTCGTGGTGCCCGATGACGCCTACGGCGGCACCTACCGGCTGTTTGCGCGGGTACACCAGCGCTGGGGTGTTGCGGCCGATCCGGCGCACCTGACCAACCTTGACTCGGTCGCCGCAGCCATCACGCCAGGTGAGACCAAGGCGGTGTGGATCGAGACTCCCACCAATCCGCTACTGGCCATCGCCGACATCGCCGCGATCGTGGATTTGGCGCACGCGGCAGGCGCGCTCGTCGTCGTCGACAACACGTTCGCCACGCCATACCTACAACAGCCGCTCGAGTTGGGAGCGGACGTCGTGGTGCATTCGACCACCAAGTACTGCGGCGGTCACTCCGACATCATCGGGGGCGCACTGGTACTCAACGATGACGATTTGGCCGAGCAACTGAGGTTTCACCAGAACGCTATCGGCGGAGTGGCCAGCCCGTTCGATTGCTGGCTGGTACTGCGCGGCCTACGGACGTTGGCGGTGCGGATGGAGCGGCACTGCGACAACGCCGAAGTCGTGGCTGCCTTCCTCGACGAGCACCCGCGGATCGCGCAGGTCTACTTTCCAGGGCTAGATGCCCATCCAGGACACGACCTGGCCAAGCGACAGATGCGCCGCTACGGCGGCATGGTCAGCTTCCAGGTCGTCGGTGGGGAGCAGGCAGCCCTGCAGGTCTGCGAGGGCACCTCAGTGATCATCTTGGGGGAGTCCCTCGGCGGGGTGGAGTCCTTGATCGAGCATCCTCACACCATGACGCACGCATCGGTGGCCGGCACGCAGTTGGAGGTTCCTGGCGACCTGATCCGGCTCAGCGTGGGCATTGAGGACGCCGAGGATCTGATCGCACTGCTGCACTGGGCCCCCTCAGCCAGGGCTGTTTGCTAGTGCTCGAGCTGCAAAATCAGGGCTTTGTTCTAGCGCCCAGTCGATCGGCTCGCCACCCGCCCGAACCAGTGAGTCGTTGGCCCGGCTGAATGGCCGCGACCCGAAGAACCCTGCTGTAGCCGACAACGGTGAGGGGTGGGCACTCGCCACGTAGGGGACTGAGCCAAGCATGGGTATGAGTGACTGCGCATCACGCCCCCACAAGATCGCCACCAGCGGGCCACCACGAGCGACCAGAGCCTCGATTGCCCGCTGTGTCACCTGCTCCCAGCCTTTGCCGCGGTGGGATCCGGACCGACCGGGTTGCACCGTGAGCACTCGATTCAGCAGCAGGACACCTTGTTCGAACCAAGGGGTGAGATCGCCGCTGGAGGCAGGGCGGATGCCGAGATCGGCGTGGAGTTCGGCGTAGATGTTCTGCAGCGATCGGGGGATCGGGCGTACGTGTGCCGCTACCGAGAAGGACAGGCCTACCGGATGCCCCGGGGTGGGATAGGGATCTTGGCCCACAATCAGGACCTTCACCTGACTCAGTGGGCGACTGAAAGCACGCAGCACCTGATCTCCGGCCGGCAGGTAGCTTCGGCCAGCGGCCAACTCGGCCCGCAAGAACCTCCCGACCTCAGTAATCGTTTCGGCAACCGGCCGCAGCGCTTCTGCCCAGTCCTGGCTCACCAGCTCACTCAGCGGACGTGGACTCATGCATATCCCCCTTTGACGGCCTGTCCTTGGACGGCCCCTGCTTCGACGGCACCACCCGACCTCGAGGCATCCGCCATGACAGTGCGGCCGCCACGAGCATCAAGACCGCTCCGACGCCGAACGCGGCCGGATACGACAACGTGTCGGCCAGCAGGCCGGCGACCAGCGGTCCGATGATTGCCCCGATATCAGAACACATCGAGAACACCGCGACTGCCGTACCACTGCGATGTCCGGCCACGTCACCGACCGCGGC
>JAJTCL010000402.1 GCA_021323255.1 Propionibacteriaceae bacterium
GACACGCTCACATGCCGACCGAGTTGATCGCAGACATGCACGTGGCGCGCCGCTAACCAGATCGACCCCGACGACCTCCGACCAACTGGGCCAACCCAACACGGCCGAGCCGCTCAAGCCTGGCAACAGCGACTCGACAAGCGGCTCGCCGCGGCGGACACCCGTACAGAATGGCGATGGCGGCAACTGCTCGCAGCAGAAGCTCCCACGACCACCCCGGACCCATTCCTGCCGCAGCTGACAGAACGGTTGAGCAACCTCACCCGGGCCGGCTTCGATGCCACCCTGCTCGTGCGGTCCGCCGCCGCCGCAGGACCCCTACCCGACGACCATCCCGCCGCAGCCCTCTGGTGGCGCATCCTCGATCAGCTACCCCCGCAAGCGCCGAACCAGGGCTCCACAATCCCCAACGCCGTCCCAGCGAGTAGGAACACTCGCACGAGGTCACATGACCACAGATCACCCAGGCCGCGCTCGGCGCCGCCTCCCGCGTTCGGCCCAAGCCGCTGAAACCTCGCCGTGACTACGCCCGAGATGTGTTCGACAGGGTCTGTTGCGGAAACCGCTTCCAATCAGTATCGAGAGGTCTTGCTGCGCTCGGCCTCCGCTCCGCGTGTCCTCGCTGCTATGCGGCCCGCTGCGGGACGGCGAAGAGATGCGTTAGGGGAAACCCTAGAGGACCCGGTATCGGAGCACGGCTTAAGCAGAGGTTGCCGGTGTTCGATTTGTAAGGCCTGCGAGTGATTAACTGTGACCCTTGGGATCGTCGCCCCACCAGCATGTCGTCAATAGGATCTCGGTGTGCCCGATAAGCGGGAGTATCAGCGGGTACGCGCCAGCCGGCGTCGGTGGGTGCCAAGGTTTCGCCATCCCGCTCAGGCGATCGTGGCGGCGTTCGCGGTAGCCGTGGCTGTTGGCACCGGACTGCTCATGTTGCCGATCGCTCGGGAGGGGCCGGACTCGGCCCCGCTGCTAACCGCATTGTTCACCGCAACCAGCGCGGTGTGCGTAACCGGACTTATCGTGGTCGACACCCCGGTGTACTGGTCGGCCTTCGGTCAGGTTGTCATCTTGGCCATGATTCAGGTGGGCGGCTTCGGCATAATGACCTTGGCCTCGCTGGTTGGGTTGCTTATCTGGCGCCGGCTTGGTTTGCGCTCCCGGTTGATCGCTGCCGCTGAGACCAAGCAGATCGGTTTGGGCGACGTGCGCCGGGTGATCGTCGGGGTTGTCAAGGCGAGTCTGTTGTTCGAGGCCCTCACCGCTGTATTGCTCACTGCACGCTTCGCTCTCGGCTACGACGTGGGTTTGGTGCGGGCCATTGAGCTGGGCGGGTTCCATGCCGTGTCCGCATTCAACAACGCCGGTTTTGCCTTGTTCAGCGATAGCCTGATCGGCTTCGCTGGCGACCCGTGGATCTGTTTGCCGATTGCCGCCGCGGTCATCATCGGAGGTATCGGTTTCCCGGTGCTCCTCGAGCTGCGGCAACGGCTGTTACGGCCGCGCCGATGGAGCCTGCATACCAAGCTGACCATCGGCATGACGGTCTTGCTGCTCATCTCCAGCACCGTTTTTTTGACGCTGGCGGAGTGGGGGAACCCGCGAACTCTCGGCCAGCTCCAGCCGAGCGACCGATTGCTGTCAGCGTTCTTCAACGCAACCATGCTGCGCACGGCCGGCTTCAACAGTTTCGATCCGGGACAACTTAATTCGGGCACCCTCCTGGGCTCGGACGTGCTGATGTTCATCGGCGGCGGGTCAGCCGGCACTGCGGGCGGGATTAAGGTGACCACTTTCGTACTGCTGCTCTTCGTGATTTGGGCCGAGGTGCGCGGTGACGACGAGGTGAGCGTCCTGGACCGCCGGATCGAGCCCCGGGTTTGGCGTCAGGCGCTCTCCGTGGCCCTGTTTTCGGTGGCGGCGGTGGTGATCTCGACGTTCGTGCTCATCGAGATAACGCAGATCTCCTTCGATGCGGTGTTATATGAGACGGTGTCGGCGTTCGCCACCGTGGGGCTATCCACAGGTATTACCGCGACCCTGCCACCCGCTGGACAGTTGGTGCTGGTGGCTTTGATGTTCATCGGCCGGCTCGGGCCCATCAGCCTAGTGTCGGCGCTGGCGCTGCGCGAGCGGCACCGGCTCTTCCACGTACCCGAGGGCAGACCCCTGATTGGTTAGGAGACCAGCGAGATGGCTGGACGTAATCGGCGGCTCGATGCGGTCGCCGTCTTGGGCCTAGGTCGGTTCGGCACGTCGCTGGCCCTGGAACTGATGAAGGAAGACGTTGAAGTGCTGGCAGTCGACTCCGACCAGCGGATCGTTGAGTCCCTGGCTGGCCGACTGACCCAGGTAGTGAGTGCCGATACCACCAGCGAGGACGCGCTGCGGCAGCTTTCGGTGCACGAGCTCTACCGGGTAGTCATCGCGGTGGGCAGTAACCTTGAGGCCAGCATCCTCACCGCCACCGTGTGCCTCGGCTTTGAGACCCCAGAGATCTGGGCCAAAGCCATCAGCGAGCCGCACGCCAAGATCCTCAGCCAACTGGGCGTGCACCATATCGTGCGACCCGAGCATGACATGGGCAAGCGGGTAGCTCACCTGGTGGCCGGGCGGATGATGGACTACATGGAGTTCGAGGACGGGTATGCGATGGTCAAGACCACCCCGCCGTCCGCCATCCTCGGCCAGTCGCTGCACAGCACCGAGGTGCGGAAGCGGTATGGGGTGACCATCGTAGCGATCAAACGGCCCGGGGAGGCCTTCACTTACGCCATGCCAGAGACGGTGGTCAACCGGGGCGACGTGATTATCGCCGCGGGCAAAACTCACCAGGTGGAGCACTTCAGCGACCAGGGCTGAGGCGGTTCCCAGAGCCACGAAAGCCGGAATCCGGGAAAGTTGCTCTCCACGGTACGCCCGGACGGCCGTGCGGGATGTTCGGAAAGCCCGCCTGTCAAGCGAATAGACCGGTCAGTGTGCCAACCAGTGGCGGTCAGCCGTGCACGGGTAGCCATACAGCGGACGGGTGCTGGGCATCGTGGTCGGGGGCGTACGTGGCAACCAGATGAGATGCTGTGAAGGATCGGCATGATCGCAGTCCTGACGGGCGCCCTTGATCTGACCCGAATGCAGCCACTGGAGCTGGCGCACTCGGTGCCCCTAACGGATGCGGCAAGAGGCCGCTGACGCGAAAGTCATTGCGGAGGCAAGGGGGTGCCGAAGCGGGTTGTAAAAGATCAGGCCTCAGACCTCCCAAACTCACGCCCGCTGCGAGCCGATCGCTCTCCTGCTGCTCACAGCACTACTTCGGGCCCGTGGGGACCGCATTGGGACGGTCCTGGTAGGCCTGCAGCGGAGTCCGCCGATTCAGCGAGCCGGTGTGGTCGGACGGTGTTGTAGTAGCTGGCGAATCGGTTGAGTTGAGGTTGAACCGGCTGGTGGCGGCCGCCCGCACCGCGTTACCGTCCCCAGAGGCTGTGGTGGCCCGCCAGGTGCTGGCCGCTGATCTTGCCCTGCTGGCCGACCTGGACGTCCAGATCCTCGCCGCGGAAGCCCACATGGCCCGGTTGTGGGGGTAGACCTCACGTGTCGGTCTGGGTACGACCTCACGTGTCGGTCTCGGCAGGGTGATCATGTCATGGTTCACCTCCGGCGACGAGGGTGAGGCGGTCTTTGAGGCAGTAGCTGGGGCCGTTGATGGCCACGAATGGAACGCAAACCGTCTTCGTGTGACAGAGGCGACGGCGGGTGCGGGTGGTCGGTTGCTGGTTTGCCTGGCTCTGGGTCGAGTGGGATGCGCAGTCGGATCTCGACGTGCCAGCCGGTGACGCGGACCTGCTCGATGAGCAGCCGGCAGAGGTGTTGTTTCTGAGCGTCGTCGAGCCGGTCGATGATGCCGCGGATTCGGCCGGCGAAGTCGTGCACTCGGCGGCCTAGCTGGTTGTCGCGGGCTAGCGTTGCGCGATGTTGGCGAGACTGGCTTGTTTGGCACGCAGGTCCCGTAGTCGGGCGGCCACCTCGGCGGCTCGTCGCTAAAGGTCCGTCAGTTCGATGAGCCCGGCTTGGTAGATGTCGACCAGACGACGGCGTTC
>JAJTCL010000403.1 GCA_021323255.1 Propionibacteriaceae bacterium
GGACGGCCGCCAGGATCTCACCGACCGCAGCCGCCTCACCGCCGGCCAGAGCATCACCGACGCCTGCATGGGCTGGGACATGACCGTGCCGGTTCTGCACGAGCTCGCCTCCGCGGTCCGCGCCCGCCGCCCCCTGCTCGCCAATCGGGAACAGCGACTCCCGTCTGCTGGAAGCACGTGATTGCCCACTAGGCGGCTAGCTTTCGGCCGTTACCAGCCCGTCTGGAATCGAGCCCACGTCCATCTCAAGCGCAATTAAACTTGGCCAGTGAAGGTGTGCAATGAGCGAATGCCAAACAGAACTCGCCTATTACTATCCGGAACCGATGTGGTGGCCGAGCGACGAACAGGCCAACTGGGTTAAGAACCTGATCCTCTACTTTGATGGAATCGCCTTGCTTGTCCCCGAGTACATTAAGGACAAGCCATTTCTTGTGGACCCGCCGCTCGCCGAAGGGTTGCATGAACACGGGCTCCTTCGGATCTTAGAGCCCGAGTCATTTATCGACCAGAAAGCGACCGAAGTCTTTGCCACTTACATGGCAGACCTGCTCACATCAGGGGTCTTGGATCCATTGGCAAAAGAACCAACCGCATTTGCCGAACTATCGTACTCACGACTCGGCTATCAGGCGGATGCGGGCCTTGGGTCGATGATCTACGAAGAACTAGAGACGCGAGGTCTCGCAAAGCAGAGCCAAGACGGCGTATCCATCCCTATGCATCCGAAAGTTCGCTCATTGATTCTCGTGCTCCTGGCGCAAATCCTTCGGTCGACAGGTAGGACGCAGGGGATGGACCTCAGCCCGACTACAGACAATCCCCGAATCCTGGCTGGTTTAGCTGAAGTACTCAACCTGCCCTCATCTCCCTCAGTTGGGCATGTAGTGACACTGGACCTGCAGCAAGTGGGAGTAGACCTCGGTTCAGTTCCTCTCAACGAGGTCATCGCCTTTCGGGCAGAGTATGGTGAAAGCTATCGTCGCTATGCGCGTGACCTCCGGCAGTTTGTGCGTGACATGGGACTCATGCAGCCCGAAGAGCGGAACACGGCCATCCGAGATCGGCGAGAGGCGATCGAAGACGCAGCAGCAGATCTTCGAGCGACGGCATGGCGGGCGTGGCGTAAGCCGGTGGCGTTCATGCTGATGATCGGTGGTGCGGCTTGGACTGCCGTGGGAACACAGGCAGACCCAGTCGGCGCCTTGCTTGCAGCTGGTGGAGCGTTGCTTAGTGCCGGAGAATCACCCAGCTCCAAGGTAACCGAAGCCTACTCGTACCTCTTTGATGCTCGGCGGCACTTCGGCGGAATCGCCTAGAGCGCGTCTGCACTTGCGTCGCCGCGGCGATTAGCCGGTATCAGAACCGATCCCGGTAGGCCTAGACGCAACTGGCCCGCACTTTCGCCACGCGCTCCTTGACTGCTGGGGCGATCTCGTCGATGAACATCCGCAGCCGCGGCGCGGTCGGCACGCCCCAGAGCACGAATGTCGAGAATCCGTGGTCGACCGCCAGATGGGTCAGGACGTTCACCCAGTGGTCGCGCGGTCCGATGATCTGCTGGTCGTCATCACTGGCACCCGCCTCGACCAGCGGAGCCACATCGCCGCCGATGTTGTAGATGCGCCGGATCGCGGATGGCTCCCGCCCCGCCGCGCGAGCTGCCTCATCGATGATGGCGTTTGATTTCGCTGCCTGGGACGGTGGCACGTAGGCCATCGAGGGCACCCAGCCGTCGGCCAGTTCGCCAGTCAAGCGCAGGGCCCGGGGGCCGATCACGCCGAGCCAGATGCCGATGTCGTGTGCAGGTGGCGGACCCGGTCGTGCCCCTATCGCCTGGTAGATCTCTCCATCATGGCGCAGCGTCTGGCCGCTCCAGTAGGCGCGGATGAGGGTGGTCGCCTCCCGCAGCGCGGCCAGTGCCGCCTTCGGCTCCCGCGCCGGACCGCCCATCGCGCGGATGGCGTCCCAGAAGGCACCGGCGCCGAGACCGAGCTCGAAGCGGCCACCGCTCAGCTGATCGAGCGACGCCGCCTCCTTGGCCAGCATCGCCGGCGGGCGTAGGGGCAGATTGGCGACGTCGGGGAAGATGCGGATGCGGTCGGTCTGACCGAGGAGATATCCGATCAGCGCCATCGCATCGAAGTGCTTCTGCTGATATGGGTGATCCTGGATGCCGATCAGGTCGTAGCCGAGGTCGTCGAGGATGCGGGCGATCTCGACCGTGCGCTCGGGGTTGCCGGTCGCGGGATCGAGGAAGAAACCGAACTGCAGGTCGTGGCCGTAGTCGGGCATGGAGCACCTCCGGTGGGAGTCGGTACGTCGGTACGTCGGTGAGTCGGCGAGACGGATATCACCATCGCCAAAGGACGGTCCGGGGCCGCTCGGTATGGTCCCTGTTCAGCCGCGCCGGTGAACGTACACGTGAAGATGTTGGTCGTCCCAGTCCCTGAGAAGTTCAACACCTTTAACACCTTTAACACCTTTGACCCCATTGCCTCCTGCCACAGCACCTAGAAGTCAGCGGCATGACGGCCAGTCGGTCAGTCGGTACGTCGGTAAGGACGAGTCGTGAGTCGTTCCGTCAATTGGAACTGGCAGTACCTTTGCCACCACGGATAAAATTATGCACATGCATGTAAAGAGTGCGACCGGGTGTCGCCGACCGGAGATTGCTGAGCGTGGCTACCGCACCGACCACTGACGAGACGATCGCTCCTCCCCGCGAGGGGATGTTCCGCGAGCTGCTGACGATCCATGCGTACCTGCGGCGGGACCTGGAGACGGTCCGCCGCCTGGCGCGTGATGCCCGCGACGGGCTGTCGCCGCGGACGATCCTGGCCGAGATCCGCAACCTGGAGACGAACAGCCCGCTCTGGCGGCTCAAGTTCGGCTGCATGCACTACTGCCGCTTCGTCCACACCCACCA
>JAJTCL010000404.1 GCA_021323255.1 Propionibacteriaceae bacterium
ACCTGACTTGCGCCCGTGTCCCAACGAACGAGTCAACGATTTCCGCTGACTTCTTTCACCGCTCAGTTCGATCGGTTTTCCTCGCAGGCTTCTGGCCTTATGGGCCACCGTAACCACCAGACAACGGTTGATACTCCGCTTCGAATCGAGTGTTCGAGACACGACCAGCGGTCGAAACACTAACGCCGAATTTCAGCCGCCCACCCCCTTGCCTTCGGTTATCGCGCCCCCCGCGTTGAAGGTCCTTTTCACAAGCCGACCTGCTACTGGGACGCGTTCCCCCAGGGCCGTGTGTCATACACGGAACCGTTTGCGGGCGTTGGCTGCTGCCCTGGCGGGCGGATCGGGATCTACTGTTGCCGCCATTGGAACCCTCTTGCGCCGAGCTGGTGGCAACCAGCAACAATGACATAGGTGATTCGTCGGGAGTGGAGAGGATTTGCCATGCCAAAGGTGTTCGGCCTGCACGAAATCGAGCTGCAGCCAGGAGTCGAGCCCGAGGAGTATGAGCGTGTTTTCGCCGAAGAGATCGCATCGTCGTTCACCCTTCCGGGGTGGAAAACCCATCTTCTAAAAGGTGAACGAGGCACACGCGACGGCAAGTATCTCGTGCTCCTGGAAATCGAAAGTCTGGAGGCACGGGATCGGTACTTCCCCAGACCGGGCGAGGAGTCGGAGGAGTTCACCCGGTTCCTTGAACAGCATCCAGAAGCTGCGGCGGCATTCGAGAAATGGCAGAAAATGGGCCCATTCGGATCGAAAACAGACACTGCGACCGATTACGTCGCCGTCGCCGAATAGCCCCTTCTCTCGACATGCATGTACTCGCGATACTGCGCGTGTCCTGCTCGACCTGCTAGCCACCGGCGAGACCTACAGGCCTAACCGGACCGTGCACCACGCCCTGACCAACCACGTACGACCTTGAACACGGCAGCCGTGAGTTGTCGGCTGGGTGTCGCCGGTACGGCGACGCCACAGGGCGGACGTGAGTCAGCAGCATTCAATCGGTCAGGTGGAGCCGCAGGCTTCTGCTCTACGTCACGGTGATGGCCCCGCCGGTCTATGCGTTCGTGCGGTTTCATGAGGAGCCGGTCCTCGAAAGGAGGTCTGGCGAGCCGTACGAGCGGTACTGCGCGAACGTACCGCGCTGGCTGCCCCGGCTGCACCCGTGGGACGGAGCTTAGTGGTCCAGGTTCAGCTCGTCATGCCTAACGCCGTTCACCTCTTTGGGCGTCCACTTCGTCGATGTTGGCAACGCAACGCATCGCATACAACTAGTTCCTGAGACCGGTGTCATCAGTAATACCGGGAATGAGTGGAGAGCCGCGGCAACGAGGCGACGGGTCGGCATGCCAACACAGGGCCACTGTCTATCGCAAGCTGACCCACAAGCGGGCGCCGGATGACAGCAGGAACCATCGCCGGACTGCCCCGGCGTGAGCCGCTCACAGCCACGCCCACACACCTCAAGTACAGCTGGCTGCTCAATCAAGATGAGCAGGCCGTGGATCAAGAGCGCTATGAACCGAGGCTAGCTGCGAAGACGCTCCAGACGGGGATGCCTTGTTGACCCTGACCATTGACGACGTTCAGTACAGACACGTGCTGGGCTCATTTTGTGCCGCCCAGCGCGGTATCGGGTTGGCGGATGGCCCGTGTGCCCAGTGCAGCCAGTAGCAGGATCCCGACCGCGTACGTCGCGGTCAGCAGCAAACTGCCGCGAAACGGGACTAAGGCGCCCAGCAGCACGACCGGGATGGCGGCGACCGGCCAGGGCCATATCGTGCGCATTGTCTCGGTGCTGCCGCTGATCACCAGCGCCACCCCCGCGATGAACAGGATGAGTCCGCAAGCGAACACCCAGCTGGCCGCGGAAGGAGCAGCCTTGTCCGGATGCACGACTAGCTCCTCCAAACCCACCCCCGCCAATACGATGCCAAAGGTCAGTGGGAGATGGCCGTAGATGAAAAGGTCATAGCGTGCGTCAGAGACCCGGCCGCTTGACTCGGCAGGATCTGCGCTTGACTGCGCGTCCTCCTCGCCCGCTTCTACTTCCCGCAGCTTTGGGGCACTGGCCGGCGTTGTAACGTCGAAGTAGATCCACCACATGCCGGCGGCGATGGCAAACGCAAGCCCGCCGACTGCAATGGCAATCGGGGCCCAGGATGCGTCGTGTAGGCCTCTGGCGGCGCCGCCCACTGCTTCGCCGAGGACGAGGATCACCAGCAAGGCGAACCGCTCCGGCAGGTGCTCCACGTGTAGCGGAGCGGTGTCCGACCGCAAGGTCGCCAGCACGGGTCCGGCGGCGGACACCAGCACAGCGATAGCCCACACTACGTAGCGGATGGGGTCTGGCACGACCAGCGACACTGCCCATAGCGCAGCGCTTAAACCGACGATGATCAGGTACACCACAATCGTGGGCCTTGCCTCGCGAACGTGCCGCCACGCCCGGACGTACAAGGCGAGCAGCACCAGCCGGTTGCCGAGATAGCAGGCGGCGAAGGGCACAGCTAATTTGCCGATGGCGTCGGAGGCGCTCGCCGCGCAGCCGGCGATCGTACCTGTGGCAGCCAGCTTGGCGATCCTGAAGAAAATGTCATCGGTGTCGAACCGGTTGGCGTAAAGGGTGAATCCCACCCAGGAGAACCACATGGCCAGGAACAAGCCCGTCATGACTGCGAATCCGTGCCAGGTCAAGTCTTCATAGAAAGCCTTGGCCAACTCCATAACGACCAGCACGTAGGCCAGGTCGAAGAACAGTTCGAGTCGACTGGCGGTGCCCTCGCGCCCAAGGTGCAATCGAGGCGGGCGTATCAGAGAGGATTCGCGTCGGGACGGTTGAGCAGCCTGGTTCACGGCGAAGGTGTACCCCATCGCGCACCCAGAACACAGGCGTAATGCTCGGGGCGTGATCACGCTTCGCAGCCTGGTTCACGGCGAAGGTGTACCCCATCGCGCACCCAGAACACAGGCGTAATGCTCGGGGCGTGATCACGCTTCGCTAGTTTGAACGTAGAGGCTCCCGTGATCTCACTCCCCGCGGTGGTGCCCGAGAGTTCTCGGTGAACTGTCTCGATAGCCGACCGTGTCGTAAGTCGACCGGCCAACGGGCGTCTTGCAAGTTGGATCTTTAACGATCTTCCTCGAAGCCCTGCGCTACTCGCGGGCCTCTCCTGACAACTGCTCGGCCTCTCGCTTCGCCTTATCGAGGCGTGTCTTCCAGCCGCGCTTGGCCGCCGCGCTGCGCTTCTTCCGGCCCCGCTCCATCTCCTGCACCAGCTTCTCGGCGGTCTGCTGGGTGCGACGCCGGGCGTTCTCCTCCTTGCGTAGCTCCCGTTCGATCACCGCAGGCGAGCGGACAGGCCAGACGTAGTCCAGGTCCCGCGGCGTGTCGGGCGGGAACAGCGGTCCGTAGTGCTCGGGGTCCTTGCGCAGCAAAGAGGAGCGATGGCTCAGCTGCACCGCCTCATCGAAGAGCCAGGGCGGCAACGCGTCGCTCGCCGCCAGTTCCTCATAGCTTC
>JAJTCL010000061.1 GCA_021323255.1 Propionibacteriaceae bacterium
ATCCCGATGGCGCCGAGACCGGCGTTGAGACAACCTTGGACCGCTTCCGGCAACGACCAGGAGGCGGTGGTCCGCTGATTGAGCGAGAGCCGGCTCAGCGCTGCTCGGTTGGTCACCGGGTTAGGCCCGCGGTCGCGAGCAGCTGGTTTAGGCGGTGAGCCGCAAGGTCTGGGTCGGTCAGCAACTTTGCCTCGTTGGCCAGCTCGAAGACCCGGGCCAGGTGGAGAATCGACCGAGCCGACTGCAGGCCGCCGACCATGACGAAACCGTCCTGGTGACCGTTCAACCAGGCGAGGAAGGCGATTCCGGTCTTGTAGAAGTAGGTGGGCGTCGCGAAGATGTGCCGTGACAGCGGCAGCGTCGGTGCCATCTCCCGGCGATATCCGCCGATGTCGCCGGAATCCAGTGCGCTCAAGGCGGCGGCCGCGGCCGGCGCGATCGCGGCGAATGCACCCAGCAGAGCGTCGGAGTGATGGTCGCCGTCACCCTCGATGAGCTCCGGATAGTTGAAGTCGTCGCCGGTGTAGAGGCGGATTCCCGCGGGCAATGCGGCACGCAGCTGCTGCTCATGATCAGCGGAGAGTAGCGATACCTTCACGCCGTCGACCTTGGCGCTGTGTTCGCGGATCAGGTCGAGGAAGGTGCGCGTGGCGATCGGTATCTCAATAGACCCCCAATAGCCGCTCAGCTGGGGGTCGAACATCTCGCCCAGCCAATGCAAGATGACTGGTCGGGTCGCCTGAGTCAACACGCCTGAGTAGACCTGGAGGTAGTCCTCGGCGTGACGCGCAACGGCCGCCAGCTGGCGCGAGGCCATCAAGATCACCTGCGAGCCCGCCGCTTCGACGAACTCCACCTGCTCCAGATATGCGCGGGTGACTTCATCGAGACTGCCCGCCGGGGCGAGAAGCTGGTCTGTGCCGGCGCCAGAGGCGATTCGCGCACCATGCACGCGGGCCAGCGTCGCGCTGCGGGTGATCAACTCTCGCGTGGCGGGCCAGTCCAGACCCATGTTGCGCTGTGCGGTGTCCATGGCCTCAGCGACCCCCATCCCGTATCGGAACAGGTGGTGCCGAAACGCCAGGGTCGCCTCCCAGTCAATGGCAGCCGGCGCGCCTGGAACATTCTCCCCGAGCGGGTCCGCCACGACGTGCGCAGCGGCGAAGGCGACCCGGCTCTGGAAGGCCTCGGGATGCTCCGCCCAGGTCCGAGGCTCGGACAGCTCAATCTCGCGCCAGCGACCACCAGCTTCTGGAAGGGCAACCGTGGCGGTGGTGGTGGTCATGACGCGAACCGGTCGATCACGACCCGGCGACCCTCGGCCGAGGCTGTCAGGCCGGCGTCGACCAGCTGCAAGCCGCGCACCCCTGCGGCCAGGTCGTAAGCGTGGGGGCGGCCCGCCTCGACATCGGACAAGAACTGCTCCCACTGAGCACGGAACCCGTTGGGGAACTCCGCGTTGTCGGGGATCTGCTCCCACTGGCTGCGGAAGTCTTCGGTCGTGGGCAGATCAGGGTTCCACACCGGCATGGGCGTACGAACCCGGTGTTGAATGCGGCAGCCGAAGAGCCCGGCTACCGCAGAACCGTGCGTGCCGTCGACCTGGAACTCGACCAGTTCGCCGCGGTCGACCCGGACAGCCCAGGATGAGTTGATCTGAGCGATGATGTCGCCTTCGAGTTCGAAGATCGCGTACGCGGCGTCGTCGGCGGTGGCGGCGTACTTGCGGCCCTGCTCGTCCCATCGCTCGGGGATGTGAGTGACCGCCTTTGCGGTTACCGCCAGCACCTTCCCGAAGATGTTCTCCAGCACGTAGTTCCAGTGCGGAAACATGTCCAACACCATGCCGCCGCCGTCCTCGGCCCGGTAGTTCCAGCTGGGCCGCTGGGCGGGCAGCACATCACCCTCGAAGACCCAATATCCGAACTCTCCGCGTACTGAGAGAATGCGCCCGAAGAACCCGGAATCGATCAGCCGCTGCAACTTCAGCAGGCCGGGCAGGTAAAGCTTGTCGTGGACCACGCCGTTGATCACACCCGCCTCACTCGCGGCGGTGACCAGCTCCACTCCTTCAAAGACTGACTCCGCGATTGGTTTCTCGGTATAGATGTGCTTGCCTGCCGCGAGCGCCTTCAAGATCGACTTCTTGCGCTCGGAGGTGACTTGGGCGTCGAAGTAGATCGACGCTGTGTCATCGCTCAGCGCCTCGTCCAGATCGGTCGTGAAATCGGATACGCCGTGCTGGGCGGCGAGAACAGCAAGCTTCTCGGCATTCCGGCCCACCAGGATCGGCTCAACGGTGACGCGGTCGCCATCGGGAAGAAGGACTCCCCCATCCGCCCTGATAGGCAGGATGGATCGCAGCAAATGCTGGCGATAGCCCATCCGGCCGGTCACGCCATTCATGATCACTCGAACCGTGTGCTGGGCCATCCCCACTCCAAACCGATCAGGCAGTGATCTCAGAAAACGCTTTCGCGAGCCTTTCTGGGAATATAGCGTCGAAACGTTGGGCAACGCAATCCGCAGCGGGCTTCATAGCTGTTAACTACGAACGAGCACCACGGTTGGCAGAGCTGTACTCAGGTTCTTCCCAACTGTGCATGGCATGCGTGCCAGGTACAGCGGGAACATCCCACGCTACGTGGGATGTGCACAGCGCACGAGGGACAAGTTTCTCAGTTTGGTTTCGTCGTCCGCAGGGGCGTTGACACCATCTAGGAAACCACCGTAGTGTTCCGACCGTAGTGTGTGAGAAAACGCTTTCACATCAACTTCACATCAATGGCGAAGGGAAGCAAGGATGGCCATTAACCGGAGGCAGTTTCTAATTGGAGCCGGAGGGCTAGCTGCTGCGGCTACCACCATGGGGCTGGGGGCCTGCGCCCCGGGGGCTCCGAGTGGATCTCAAGGTGGCGGCGAGCAAGGGGGGGCCACCACCTTGGCTCTAGCCTGGTGGGGCAACCCGACGCGCAACAAGAACACCGAGGCAGAGATCCAGGCGTTCCAACAGGCCAACCCGAACATAACGCTCGCGGGTCAGCCGGGTGATTTCGCGAGTTACTGGGACAAGCTTGCCACCCAGACGGCCGGCGGTCAGGCCCCCGACATCATTCAGATGGATATGGCCTACATATCCGAGTATGGCAATCGCGGCGCTCTGCTGGATCTGGAGAAGAACGGCGCCGACACATCGAAGTTCATTGAGGGCACGGTCGAATCGGGCAAGATCAACGGCCAGCTAGTCGGAGTAAATGCCGGCATCAACAGCGCGGTCATTGTCGCCAACCCCAAGATCTTCGAGAAGGCCAAGATGGACGTGCCCGATGACAAAACCTGGACTTGGGATCAGCTGTCGGAGGTGGCAGCGGAGGTCGCCTCAAAAGCCGGTGTCCCGTTCGGTGTGGTCTACCTTTTCGGCGGAGACCCTATGTTCGGCGCTTACCTGCGCCAGAACGGCAAGGAACTGTTCACTGAAAAGGATGTGGGGTTTGAGCCAGCCGACGCCCAAGCCTGGTTCGACCTCATGATGAAATTCCAAAAGGCGGGCGGCATTGGGACGCCGCAGCAGATCAGCGAAGAAGGCAGCCCCGGCGGTGGCAAGCCGATAGACCAAAGTGCCATCGTGCTGGGGAAAGCAGCCTTGCAGTACCAGAACTCCAATCAGCTGGAAGCGCTCAACGCCGCGTCCGGAGAGTCGCTTAAACTGCTGCGCGCGCCGAGCCTGGCCGGTAAGGCAACCGAACGCAAAGCCTGGTACAAGGCGAGCATGCTGTGGTCGGCGTCGGCAAAGACCGAGAACCCAGAGGCCGCAGTCGCCTGGATCAACTGGTTTGCGAACACCAAGGAGGCCGTCGACATCGACAAGGCTGAGCGCGGGATCCCGCCGAACGCCGAACTGGAGGAGTACATCAGGCCCAAGCTCTCTCCCGCGCAGCAGGAGGTCGCGAAATTCATCGCCGACATCAAGCCCGAGCTGGCTAATACGCCTATCGCTCCACCACCTGGAGGAGGCAAGTTAGCGGAAATCATGTTCCGTTACGAGACTGAGGTGCTTTTCGGGCGGGCCACGACCGCTGAGGCGGCCGAAAAGTTTGTGGGCGAGGTCAAGTCCAACCTGACGGTCTGAGCCATGAGCGCCATCTCTGAGCTCTCGACCGTCCACCGCGTCAAGGCCAAGACGCCGGAGGAGAAGCGACTCCGTGCCAAAGAGGCCGCACGGGACAACACGGCCGGTTACCTGTTCCTACTGCCCTGGTTGATCGGCCTGGTGTTGATCGTGGCCGGGCCGTTGATTGCCTCGCTATACCTGTCGTTTACCAACTACAACCTGCTCCAGGCACCTCAGTGGATTGGTCTGGAGAACTACGCCCGGATGCTCGACGACCCGCGTCTGCTCCAATCACTCAAGGTGACGTTCATCTACGTGATCGTCGGCGTTCCGCTGCAACTGATCGTGGCTTTGGCCATCGCAATGCTGCTGAACGAGGGGATGAAGGGCCTGGCCTTCTATCGGTCGGTCTTTTACCTGCCGTCGATGCTGGGCGCCTCGGTGGCCATCGTACTGATATGGCGGCAGATGTTCGAAAGCGACGGCCTGGTGAACCAAGTCCTGAGGCTGTTCGGAATCCCAGCCACGACAAGCTGGATCGCCGATCCGAAATATGCGTTGTGGACCATCGTCTTGTTGCACATCTGGACGTTCGGATCGCCAATGGTGATCTTCTTGGCCGGTCTGCGGCAGATCCCCGGAATGTACTACGAGGCGGCGTCCGTCGACGGCGCAAGCCACTGGGCCCAATTCAGAAAAATTACCCTGCCGCTGCTGTCTCCGATCATCTTCTTCAACCTGGTGCTGCAGATCATCAACGCCTTCCAGGCATTCACCCAAGCCTTCGTGATTTCGAATGGGACCGGCGGTCCTGCCGATTCGACGCTGTTCTACACGCTGTACCTGTACGAGCGTGGCTTCGGCCAATTCCAGATGGGTTATGCCGCCGCCATGGCCTGGCTGCTGGTGGTGATCATCGCGGCCTTCACCGCAATCAACTTCTTCTTCTCTAAGTATTGGGTGTTCTACGGTGACTGATGTTCAAACCACTCTTACCGAAGAGCCGACCCTTACCGGGCCTGCTCCCCAAGAAGCGATTCACCATCGCCCTACCTGGGCAGACCGTACCCGGTCGGTGCTCAAGCACATACTGCTGATCGTCGCCAGCCTGGTGATGATCTATCCGCTCCTCTGGATGCTTGCCAGCTCCCTCCGGCCAACCGAGCTCATCTTCCGTACTCCGGGCCTATGGGTGAACGACCTGTACGTGCAGAACTACACCGAGGGTTGGTATGCACTGTCCTATCCCTTCGGCCAGTACATCATCAACTCGTTCATTGTGGTGGTCGGGGCCATCGCCGGCAATCTGTTTGCCTGCACGCTTGCCGCGTACGCATTCGCCCGGCTGAAGTTCCGGTTAAGGGGATTGTGGTTCTCGATCATGCTGTTGACGATCATGCTGCCTTTCCACGTGGTGATTGTGCCGCAGTACATCATCTTCAACCAGCTTGGCTTCGTGAACACGTTCGTGCCACTGATCTTGCCTAAGTTCCTGGCGACCGATGCGTTCTTCGTGTTCTTGATGGTTCAGTTCATCCGAGGCATTCCCAGAGAGCTAGACGAGGCGGCTCGGATCGACGGTTGTGGCCACTGGAAGATCTTCAGCAGGGTCATGCTCCCGCTGATGGGCCCGGCGATTGCCACGACGGCAATCTTCACCTTCATCTGGACCTGGAGCGATTTCTTCAGCCCGCTGATCTACCTGACCGAGCCTTATGCCTACACGGTCCCCGTCGCGCTGAAGTCGTTCCTGTCCGCAACGGAGGGGAGCAATTGGGGCCCGATGTTCGCCATGTCAGTCGTCACCTTGATCCCGCTCTTCCTGGTGTTCTTGTTCGGCCAGCGGTTCTTGGTCCGAGGCATCGCCACTACCGGCGGGAAGTGACCTTAGTGCGGGGCCTCGCTGAGCGGGGTCCCGCATTCTTAATTCCCGAAAAGGCACTACTGTGACCTCCAAACGACGCTATGTAGTGGTCGGAACTGGCCACCGTGTCCAGATGTATCTCGACGCCATGGCCGGCGACCACGGTGACGTCGCGGAGCTCGTCGGGCTGATCGAGCCGAATCCGGGCCGGTTGGCGGTGCATCTTGCATGGCTGTCCGAAGCGGGTCTCGACGTCGAGGGGGTCTTCACCGGCCATCCCGACACGCTCGAGCGGATCCTCAGCGAAATCCACGCTGATCGGATGATCATCACCTCACCCGACTTCACCCACGCCGAACTGATCGTGCGGGCGCTGGATGCCGGTGTCGACGTGGTGGTCGAGAAACCGTTGACGATCAATCCGGAGAGTACCCGGCAGATAACCGAGGCAGTGATGCGTACCGGTCGGCAGGTCGTGGTTACGCACAACTATCGCTATTCGCCACGCAACTCCGCGCTCAAGGAAGTGATCAAGAACGGATCTATCGGCACTCCGCTGTCAGTGACGTTCGAGTGGGTACTCGACACAGCCCACGGCGCGGACTACTTCCGCCGTTGGCACCGCGACAAGGCCAACTCCGGCGGCCTGCTGATTCATAAGGCGTCGCACCACTTCGATCTTGTGAACTGGTGGCTCAGTGACTCTCCCGAGCAGGTGTACGCCCGCGGCGGGGTGCGGTTCTACGGAGCGGACAACGCTGCCGCACGCGGGATGGCACCGCATCCCGAGCGTGGCACACATGAGGGTGTCCACGGTCCGTGGGAATTGGACCTCCGTGACGACCCTCGGCTGCAAGCGCTCTACCTCGACAATGAGTCGTACGACGGCTACCACCGTGACCTGGACGTATTCGGTCCAGGCGTAACCACCGAAGACAATCTGGCGGTGATCGTTGACTACGCCAGGGGCGCCACGCTCAGCTACTCCCTCAATGCCCATTCGCCTTGGGAAGGCTATCGAGTTGCCGTCAATGGCGACGAGGGCCGGGCCGAGCTCGATGTGGTGGAACGGGCGGCGGTGCTCACCGACGCGAACGGCAGGTTCGTGGTCGACCCGAGTGCGTCCGTCGGCGAGTCCTCGTCGCGGACCGGCGGAGAGCGGCTGACCTTGCAACGCCACTGGGAGGCGGCCCAGGACGTCAAGATCGAAGAGGGCGCCGGAGCTCACGGCGGAGGCGACGCGCTACTGCTCGCCGATATCTTCCGCGGCCCGGAAGATGACTGGTTGGACCGACCAGCGGATTGGCTGGACGGGATCCGCGCAATCGCGGTTGGGATGGCGGGCAATGAATCATTGCGCACCGGTCTGCCGATCAAGATCAACGACCTGAACCTCGGTGTGGATCTCTCTCGCTCAGCGCGACCTGTGTCCTGAGCCGGTAGATGACATGTGCCCTGAGCCTGTCGAAGGGCGCGCTTCGACAAGCGCCGGCCTGAGCTTGTCGAAGGGCTCAGCGCGCAGCTGCCGCTCATGATCGATGTTCTTCGCTCGGGATTCGCCGATCCTCCTGTGACCGCGGCTCCGATGATGCGCTGGTGGTGGTTCGGCCCCTCGGTGGACCGGGACGAGCTGTCTCGGGAGTTGACCGCGATGGCCGGCGCCGGCTTCGGTGGGGTCGAGGTGGCCTACGTCTACCCGCTGGGGCCAGCGACCACTGATTTCATGTCCGACGCCTTTCTTGCCGACCTGCGCTTTGCGGCGGACCGGGTGCACGAGTTGGATCTCCGATTCGACCTGACGTTGGGGAGCGGCTGGTCCTTCGGTGGGCCGCACATTACCGACGAGCTCGCTGCGCGCCAGCTGCATTGGGAGCGGCGCGAGCTCACGCCCGGACCACTGGAAGTTCCAGTCGTCTCGCCATGGCCCGGTGATCAACTGGTTGCCGCCTATGTCGGAGCAGGGCTCGATCCAGGAGCGACCGGAGTCCTTCCATCAGCTCCCAGTCGTCGACGGCATGATCAAGATTCCCGATGGAGATGGCACCCGGCAGGTGCTACTGGCGTACGCGCGGCGGATCGGTCAGAACGTCAAGCGGGCTGCGGTCATCGTCCGCAACATCGCAGCCAACGCGTTAGCGACAGACCAGCCCATCATCGAGCTGGTCGCGCAGAGCGAAGCTCGGTACGGGCGCAGATTCCGGATGCAGGATCTAGACAGAGCCATGGCGTCCGTACGGTCCGGTTTGCTCAGTGCCCCAGCCATCCTCCTGAGCACCTCAGGCGCGCAGAACTAGATGTTCAGCTGCAGATTGGAGCTGAACTGAGGAGACCAATGTGTCCGCTCGTGTCTTCAGCTCAGACACATCACCGGTCAGCAGAGCATCGCCGAACAGGTGCCCGCTGATACCGACTGCGACGGCTCCCAGACGCAGGTACGCGGCGGCTGTGTCCAGGGTTACCCCGCCGGTCGGCATCACCGCGACGTCCGGCATGGGCACGAGCAGTTCCCTCAGGTAGTCCAGCCCGCCAACCGGACCAATGGGCGACACCTTGACGGTCGGCACTCCGCGGTTCCAAGCCGAGACGACCTCGGTCGGCGTCAGCGCTCCGGGGATGTAGCACATGCCGAGTTCGGCGGCAGCGTCCACCAGCTCAGGTAGGAAGATCTGGCTGACGGCGAAGTCGGCGCCGGCATCAGCCGCCGCGCGCAGATCGTCGATGGTCCGTACGGAGCCGACGCCCAGCACGAGATCCCCCAGAGTTTTACGCGTACGGACGAGCGCGTCCAACGCGCCCTCGCTGGTCAGGGTGTACTCCTGGCAGGTAACTCCGGCGTCCCGCAGCACTTGCGCAGCGCCCTCGAAGTGCCGGGCATCAGGTGCCCGGAAAATGGCTACCACCGCTCCCGGCGGGAGCACCGTACGGCGTCGCGAGGCCGCATCGGCGGTGGCAGCGGGAAACTCGTCTCGGACAGGTTTCGACAACGTGGACCTCACCTAGGGCCAGGCAGATCTGGGTCCGCCAGCAACTGAGAAAACGCTTACTCGAACGTAACAATACGGCTTACGTCCTGTCAAAACACCAACTATCGCCGTCCGAATTCGACGGTATCGGTGGTCCAGGCTCGGGCTTGGTCACTGAGGGTGAAGCCGAGGCCGGGTCGGTTCGGCACCTGCATGCGGCCCTCATGCGTTTCCAGCCGCTCGTTGAACAAAGGATCCAGCCATTCGAAGTGCTCGACCCATGGTTCGCGGGGGTAGGTAGCGGCCAAGTGGAGGTGGATCTCCATGGCGAAGTGCGGCGCCAGCTGCAGTCCAGCTTGGTCGGCGAGGTGAGCGAGACGCATGAACGGCGTGATGCCGCCTATTCGCGGTGCATCGGGTTGGATGATGTCGACGGAGCGGTTCTCGATCAAACTGATGTGTTCGGCGACACTGGAGAGCATCTCGCCGGTGGCGATGGAGGTATCGAGGGCGTTGGCCAGCTGGGCGTGGCCTTCGGCATCGTACGCATCCAGCGGCTCTTCAATCCAGACCAGGTTGAACTGTTCGAAGAGCCGGCCGAGGCGCATGGCGGTGGGTCGATCCCATTGTTGGTTGGCGTCAACCATGAGCGGGACATCGTCGCCGATATGCTCGCGGACAGCACTCAGGCGTTGGATGTCGATCTTGCTGTCCGGCTGGCCAACTTTGATCTTGATGCCGCCGATGCCATCGGCCAGTGACTGGCTGGCCCGCTCCTTCACCTCTTCGATGGGTGCATTCAGGAAGCCGCCGGAGGTGTTGTAGGCCTGCACCGAGTCGCGGTAGGCGCCGAGAAGTTTGGATAGCGGCAGATTGGCCCGTTTCGCCTTTAGGTCGTACAGGGCGATGTCGAGTGCCGCGATGGCTTGGGTGGCAACCCCGCTGCGGCCCACCGAGGCACCGGCCCAAAGCAGTTTCTGGTACACCCGGCCGATGTCGTTGGGGTCCTCTCCAAGCAGCCCGTCGGCGACCTCTTTCGCGTGGGCGTACTGGGCTGGTCCGCCAGCTCGTTTGGAGTAGCTGAAGCCGATTCCAGCGTGGCCCGCCTCGGTGGCGATCTCGGCGAACAGCAGGGCGATCTCAGTCATTGGTTTCTGCCGTCCGGTGAGCACCTTGGCGTCACTGATCGGCGTTTCGAGGGGCAGCGTCACGGTGGACAGCTTGACGTGGCGGATGCGGTCGGTGGTCACTTCACCCCCTGAAACGGCAGCGAGCGATGTGCCAATGGCTGTGTCGGCGGTCATGCCACCATCATCCCTGTAGCGCGACTTGCAGGCGATGCGGTGGCTGCCCGTCCGAGTCGGCGGGAGGTGATCACGAGTCTCCTGGCCGAACTGGGACCTACCACGATAGGCTCCGCCGAAAGCGTTTTCTCGGTTATCTGACGGAGTTTCCCAATGTCGTCTCTCCACCTCGACCCTGACCGTGCTCTCCCGTTTCCAGCAGAACAGCGCAGCCTCGCCAGGAAGATCTACGGCGCAACCAAAGACCTGCCTCTTATCTGCATGCACGGCCACGTGGAAGCGGAAGCGTTCGCCGATGACATACAGTTCGCCGACCCGGCGCAACTGTTGATCGTTCCCGATCACTACGTCTTCCGGATGCTGGCCTCCCAGGGCATCGAGCCTGCTCAGGTCGGGGTGCCGCGGCTCGATGGGGGTCCAGTTGAGACAGACTCTCGAATGATCTGGCGCCGGTTCTGCGAGAACTGGAAACTCTTTCGCGGTACGCCGTCGCGCTACTGGCTCGAACACGAGCTGGTCGAGGTATTCGGGGTCGATCTGGTCCCGAGCGCCGAGACGGCCGACGCCATCTATGACCGGATCGCCGCTTGCGTGGCCGAT
>JAJTCL010000405.1 GCA_021323255.1 Propionibacteriaceae bacterium
TACGAGCGAGCGACTCCGGCCGAGCGGGACTACCTGCGTGCCATGGCTGGCCTGACCACCGAGCTCGCCCCGGACGCTGCCGTCTCCACGACTGAGGTTGCAGATGTCCTGGGGCGCAAGCCCTCTTCGCTCTCGCCAGCACGCGATGCTCTGCTCAAGAAGGGGCTGGTGTATTCATCCGAGCGGGGCACGCTGGCCTTTACCGTGCCGCACTTCGCACGTTGGCTGCGGACTCACCCACCTGCCTGACCGGGAAGCGGTCCCGCAAAGCCCGATGGACTGCGTCTGGCCGTGGATCCGCCACGGTGATTGCCTCCGTCACCAGGCGCAGGGCAGCATCCGTGCCGGTCCCGAGGTGCGGTTCGGTTGGTGTGAGCCTCAACAGGTCGCGGGCCAGCAGGAGCTCGATCGCCAGCAGGTCCTCGAGCAGGCCGACTGCGGCGTCGGTCTTGCGGACGCTCAGCGGCGCGGCGGTGTTGTGGTCTTCGACGCCGAGATCCAGCGGCGGGGTGTCCAACGTTGCCGGCCCGGCTAGTTGCTTGAGCTCGGGAAACAGCGCCGCGGCCGGGTATCGCAGCTGCAGGCCGTACAGCGGCTCCGTCGGCGCACCCGTCATCTGCTGCATGCACCTGTCCCAGAGGTGGGACATCCGACGCTCGCTGAGTTGTCCAACATGGGCGAGCGCGATCCGCAGTGCCTCACAAGCGATCGCGAGCACCATTGGGTGGAAGTTGCCGTTGCTGATGACGGCTTGGTCCGGCACCGACACCAAGGGGTTGTCGGCTGCGGCGTTCAGCTCGGCCGTGACGGCACTCCGGGTGGCTTTGACGTACTCGCGCAACGCCCCATGAACCTGCGGTATGACCCGGAATGACAAAGCGTCCTGCACCGATCGGGGCCCACCCGGCTGCAGCAGCGCGCTGCCCTCCAACAGAGTCCGGACGTGATCGGCTGCGGCCGCCTGCCCCGGGATCAGCTTGGCGCGTCCGACCGCAGGATGCACGATCGACGGGTTGGCCGCTGTCGCCTCCATGGAGAGTGCCGCAGCAACATCTGCCGCATCGGCTACCCGTTCGGCCCGAGCGACAACGAGCGCCGCGTGGCCGATGGACACCCCGTTGGCCGAGACCAGCGCCAGGCCGTCTTTGCCGCTCAGCATCAGCGGCTTGATTCCGGCCCGTCGCAGCGCCTCGCCGCCAGGAAGCACCTCCCCGTGATACTCCGCCAGCCCGAGCCCGACTGCCACCTGAGCCATCCCTGCCATCGGGCCGAGGTCGGCAGCGCCGACCGAGGAGATCTCTGGGACGACTGGGTGGACGCCGGCATTCAGCATGGCCGCCAGCACGTCGGCGACCGCAGGTGAGGCACCCGATCCGCCCCTCGCGATCCCATTGAGCCGGACGGCCAGCGCAGCGCGCACCTGTCGCGTCGGCAGCGGCGGCCCGACACCACCGCCATGTGAGACGACGAGGAACATCTGCTCGCCGCGGATCTCTTCTTCGGTCAGCCGGGTGTCTTTGCCGTGGCCGACCTGCGTCGTCAGGCCGTACACGGCGTCTTTGCGGGCTAGCGCGCTGTCCACTATGGTCCGGCTAGCCGCGATCCCGGCCCGGACATCATCAGCAAGCTCCACTGGCGCGCCGTCGACGACGGCGAGCAGGTCTTCCAAGGTGAGCGGTTCGTCAGTGATCGTGACAGTGCTCATGGCGACTGCTCCCGGGTCGTAGAGGTGCAAGACCGTGTCGCACTACTCCATCAGAGATACTGACCATCCAAGACATCGGCCTGACTCTGCGAAAGGTGAGCCATGCTCGAAGCGGAGCTGATGGAACGGGACCACTGGACGCGAGACAACCTCCTGAGCTACCAGCAGGGTCGACTGCGATCGCTCCTCGCCCACGCGGTGAACCAGTCGCCTTACTACCGCGAGGTGCTGGGCGCCGATGCCGCCGAACGGCCGCTTGCCGAGCTGCCCGCGTTGCCGAAGGCCACCCTGATGGCCGAGTTCGACCGGGTCGTCACGGATCCACGCTTGCGACTAGCCGACCTGCGGTCCCACCTCGCTGGTGAGGACCCATCCCAGTCCTTCTTGGGCACTTTCCGAGTGGCTACCACCTCAGGCACCACCGGCCGGCGGTCGATTGTCGCGTTCACCGACGACGAGGCCGCCGCGTGGCGGGCGGCAAGTGCGAGGCCCATGATGCGTATGGGGATCGAGTTCGGGTCTCGGTTCGCTGCGCTCGGCAGTCCCAGCCCGCTTCACGTGACCAGGCAGGTGCTTGTTCCGCCGGGTGTGCCGGCGCCCCCGATTTCGGCCGCCACCCCGATCTCCCAGCTGGTTGCGGCACTGAACGCCCAGCAACCCGAGGTGCTCGTCGGTGCCGTGGGCATCTGGAGAGCACTCGCCGAAGAGCAGCTTGCCGGGCGCCTGAGAATCACTCCGCGCGCCGCCTTCTTCAGCAGCGAAGCGGTTACCGCCGACGTCCGTCGCCGCGTGCGGGATGCCTGGGGAATCGAGCCGGTGAGCGGGTACGCCGCGACGGAGGCGCCGACGATCGCTGCCAGCAGTCCGGAGCACCCGGAGCTGGAGATCGCCGAGGATGTCGTGGTGATCGAGATCGTGGACGAGCACGGCGTCGCGGTGCCGCCTGGACAGCCCGGCGCCAAAGTCCTGCTGACAAACTTGATCAACTATGCCCAGCCGCTCATCCGTTACGAGCTGACCGACTCGGTCGTGGAGTCACCGTTGCCCAATCCCGCGGGGCGTCCTTGGCGTTGCTTGCTCTCCGTGGACGGGCGTACCGCAGACATCCTCTACTTTCCCGGCCAGAGTGGGGTGCCTGTCGCGGTTCATCCCTCCGTACTTGGGTCGGCTGTCGCGCCGCTTGCCGAGGTTGGGGAGTACACCTTCGTGCACGACGCGCAGG
>JAJTCL010000406.1 GCA_021323255.1 Propionibacteriaceae bacterium
CTCGACCAAGGACATCGCCATCGGTCTCACCCCGCCGGTCCTCCTCTCCCTGGAGCAAGCCCTCGACTTCCTGGCCGACGACGAGCTGCTCGAAGTCACCCCGGAGACCTTTCGCCTGCGCAAGCGCTACCTCTCCGCCGACGAGCGGGCCAAGGAGCGCAAGAAGTCCCAGATGCAGGCTGCCAGCCGGGGCTAGTGTCACCTCCGGCTTGACGCTTTCACGGAACGTTTCGATGCTGCGAGTGGCTCACTTGTATCACCGAGGGGCGGCACCGGCAGTCCCATACCTGACCTGCTGGCTCGGGGCACGGCCGGTTTGCCATCGGAGAACCAGCCGCATTGTCGCGATAGAGAATATGACCGCCAAATAATCGTTTGACCTGTTCCTGACAGCGGCGTGAGACGAATGACGAGATGGTGGGCCACTGCTCGACCGTGCGCCATGCGACAATCGAGTAGGATCGCCTCCCGCCGCATCTCCTGAAACGGACCAGGCCCGATCTTTCCTCCGGCACCGTTCCCTTTCTCTTTACCGACATCGAGGGCAGCACCGATCGTTGCTAAGCGGATGTTCGAGACGGGCTTGCCGGTCTGGGTGAGCCGCGGCTCGGCGTCACGGGTAGCCTTGCCGATGAGAATGACGTTGTTGACCCCTCGCATCCTTCGATCGTCGATATGGGATGTAAGAACTGGGCGTGAATCATGGACGAACAACGACGAACGGGCTTGATGAGACTCGCCCCAGTGTGAATGCGTCGATTGCCGGCTCTCAGTCAGGCTCGATTGCTCGGCAACGGTTGATCGTGCGCGCTCTGCTTGGCTAAGGAAGCCGGATCTTCACCAACCCAGGGCGGGGGATGGGGCAAGTCCTGGTACATCCGCCTCAGCGCTCTCGTGTCGGCCCGGAACCAGTCTCTCAGCCAAGCGCTGTAGGCCTCCGTTGCAGCAGCAATTGACGCTGCTCCGGACTCGGCCTGCGCGATCACGTGCCCGGCCATCATGCCGGACATCAGACCCTTCAGGACGCCATGGGAGGAGGCGGGATCAAGCACGGCGGCCGCATCGCCGACGCATACATAACCGGGGCCAGCCGGTTGCGAGACGATCCGCCAGGTCACGTTCGCGCCACGTGTGCGCGAAACGGGCGTCAGTTGGGCGAACGCCCTGGGCGGGCAGTCGCGACGCGGATCGTCCTCAGAAAGCGACAACCGCGTCCAGTGATAGAGGCCCGGTGCAATGCACGCCGACCAACTCCAGCCGGTCTCGTCTGCCGCGATCTCTGGCGCTTCGTCGCGCTCCGGACAGTCCCCCGTGACGTAGCCGTAGCGGGCGATCAAGCGTGGCGATGCGAACTGCAGCGGAATGCCGAGTCCTCGTGCCAGCCAATGCGCACCACCGCCGGCGTCGATCACCCAGCGCGCAAAGAGTGGTCCGTCCGACGTCGCTACACCGATGACTGTGCCGCGATCACGGAGTGGATGCAGAGCGCGGCAGGGCTGAAGCACGACCGCGTTGGGACCGCTGACCGCGTCCAGGAGGATACGGTCGAGATGCTCGCGTGGAGCTTGGAACCCATACCAAGACCCACCACTGTCGCGGCCGAATGGATCGAAGCGGCGTGGATCTGACCAGGTTACCCAGGTCCCGAGGTGACGGGTGAACCCGGCCGCTGCGATAGCCTCGGCGACCCCAAGCTGGGCGAAGAGCGGCTCTACGCCAGGCGGCAGCGTCTCCCCAGGCCGGTGTCGGGGGAATACCTCCCGCTCGAGAACCACAACGCGCAGGCCCTGCTGGACGCACCAAAGCGCACTGGCCGACCCAGCCGGGCCGCCACCCACGATCACGACGTCGACGTCAGGCGAGGAAGCCACGCTCATGGATCGGAGCGGCGTCTACCGCATAATGCGGGCACGTGTTGCCCACGTGGGGAGCGCTGCTGCACGGCAGTCATCGGCGGCGATATTCGGCGGGATTGCAGTATCAACGGGTAGTGCCCCATAGTCCCGTAACGGGAGAACGATGCTTGTTAGTGCGGGAGCCGAGTGATCTCGGTTCCCGTGTCGGCGTGTGGTTGTCGTCACCCGAACTGAGACCCCGTCTCACCGGCGGTTAATGGCCGCGTGTCCGCAAATGGCTCCCGTAAGGGGATGAGGTGACAGCGCCTGGGCCCCACATCCCCGCTACGTCACTACAGAGTCGGCTCCTGCGTCGGCGTTCCCTCAGCCGCCACCGGTGTTGCCATCGCAGTGGCCGCTACGGGTGGCGTCCCCTCCCCCGTAGCTGCCAGACCGGCTCCACGCACGCTGCTCGCGACGCCGAGCGGGATGACGGTCGAGGGGAGGAACCGCGGCACCTCACGGATCTGGGTCGCCCGCTCGAAGGCGTAGGCCAGTTTGAGCAGCGTCGGTTCGCTCCAGGCTCGCCCGATGAAGCTGATCCCGACCGGCAGCCCGTAGGCGTAGCCGGCCGGGACGCTGACGGTCGGGTAGCCGGCCATCGCCGCCGGCAAGGAACTCGCGCCCAGGAACAGGTCACCGTTGATCAGGTCGATCATCCACGGCGGGCTGATTGTGGGGGTCACCAGGGCATCCAGCCGGTGCTGGTCCATGACCGCGTCAATGCCTTCCTCACGAGCGAGGCGCTGATTCTTGGCCAATGCGTTGCGGTAGCCCTGGTCGGTCAGTGGCCCCTTCTCCTGCGCCATGGAGAAAACTTCCTGCCCCGAGTAGGGCATCTCCTCGGCGGCGTGCTCCTCGTTGAAGCGGATCAGATCCTCCAACGAGCGCGCCTGGGGGTCTCCGCGCTCAGTCAGGTAGGCGTTGAGATCGGCCTTGAACTCGTAGAGGAGGGCCTCGAACTCGCCCGGCTCTTCCAACAGCGCCTTAGCTGTTGGTATATCAGCCGGGTCGACGATCTCCGCCCCAAG
>JAJTCL010000062.1 GCA_021323255.1 Propionibacteriaceae bacterium
TTCCCTCCCCCATAGAGGAACGTTCAAGATGAACGCTGTCGAAGGGCGATGCCCGTCATTTGTTGGCTAACCAACTCCTGACACAGCAAGAAATTAGCGGGACCGCCAAAATGTGTCGACCCCAAGACACCCATTTGTCACCTTCTGGACATGTCAAAAAGCGGACATCTCGTGGGATCGGAGTACCTGACGAAAGCAAGCCCCCCGCTGACTCTTGCTGCATGGCGGGGACAACGCTACAACAATTTGCTAACCGGCGAGAAGTCCCCGTATCTCTTCAGCTGTGAGCGCCGCACCAGCCAACGCTTCGCTGCCCACGACCGATGCGAACAGCTCCTCTTTTCGAGCCTTCAGATCCATCACTTTCTGCTCGATGGTGTCTTTCGCCACCAACCGGTAGACCATGACGGTCTTGGTCTGCCCGATCCGATGCGTACGATCCACCGCCTGAGCTTCTGTGGCTGGGTTCCACCACGGATCGAGCACGAAGCAGTAATCAGCCTCAGCAAGATTGAGCCCGAAGCCGCCCGCCTTCAGGCTGATCAGAAACACCGATGCGGTCTTGTTCCGAAACCGCTGGACCACCCGTTCCCGGTTCCGGGTCCGCCCATCGAGGTAGGCGTAGGAGATGTCTGATTCCTCCAATCGCCTCCGGATTCTGGTCAAGAACGTCGTGAATTGGCTAAAGACCAGTGCCTGGTGGCCTTCTCCGACCAACTCGGTCAGATCCTCCAGCAGCACCTCGACCTTGGCTGCCGGAACGGCACTGTGAGCATCGTCGACCAGCGCCGGGTCGAGGCTGAGTCGGCGCAACAGGGTCAGCGATCTGAGCACCGTGAACCGGTTGCGATCAAGATCTTCGATCAGCCCCAGGACCTTCTGCCGTTCGCGCTGCAGATGCGTCTGGTAGATCCGCCGGTGCCGGGGGTGCAGCTCGACCTCGACCACCTGCTCCTGCTTGGGCGGCAGCTCCGATGCGACGCTGTCCTTGCTGCGGCGCAGCATGAGTGGCCGGATCCGCCGGCGCAGCTGACGCAGTCGCGTGGCGTCCATGTTGCGCTCGATCGGTCGCCGGTAGTACTCCGAGAAGCGATCCGGATCTGGGAAAAGCCCTGGCGCGGTAATCGAGAGCAACGCCCAGAGGTCCATCAGACTGTTCTCCAACGGGGTGCCGGTGATGGCCAGCTTGAAAGGGGCCCCGATGCGGCGAGCGCACTGGTAGGTCTTGGCGCGGTGGTTCTTCACGAACTGTGCCTCGTCCAGAAGCAGCCCAGACCAATCCAGCTGGGTCAACTTGTCATTGTCGATCCGCAGCAGAGAGTAGGAGGTGATCACTAGATCGGCGGCGGCGACAGCCTGGGCACTTAGCGCGCCGCGCTTGGACTCAGACTCGGTGAGGCACACCACCCGGAGTTGGGGTGCGAACCTGGCCGCTTCACTCGACCAGTTGGAAACCACGCTGGTCGGTGCCACGACGAGGAATGGCGGCTGCTCTGGACAGATCATCCGGGCATGGCAGATGAGCGCGAGCGCTTGCAGGGTCTTACCCAGACCCATATCGTCGGCAAGGATGCCGCCCAGTTGGTGTGCCCACAAGAAATGCAGCCAGCGGTATCCATCCAGTTGGTACGGCCGGAGCTTTGCCTGCAAGGTTTCCGGAGGCCCGACGTCGTTGCTCGAGGACCCACTGATGAGACCGCGTACGGCTTGCTCCCACCGAGCCGACTGGCCAATGGCCACACCCAGGTCCGTCAGATCCTCCCACAGGCTCGCCTGGAACCGGCTGATGCTCAGCTCGGGGCGATGCCGATCCTGCAAGGCCTTGGACTCCTCGATGAGAGCTCGCAGTTGAGCGAACTCTGGCCGTTCCAGGGAGAAGTAGACTCCAGTCTCCAAGATCAAAAAGTCCTGACCCTGGGTCAGCGCGACGAACAGATCCTCGAAAGGCACCTCCTCTCCGTCGATAGCGACCTTGATGTGCAGGTCGAACCAGTCAGCGGAGTTGGCACGCTCAACCGCAGCTACCTGAACAGTTGGCTGAGAGTTGGTCTTGCGGTACTCGCGTATTTCCCCTTCCAACCTGACTCGCACGCCAGCAGGCGCCAGCTGCGGCAGCACCTGTTCCACGAACTGCAGGGCGGGCAAGCCGTCCAGTAACACGTGCGCAGCCGGGCGATGCGGCGGCTCCTTGCTGTGCTCTGCGAGCTGTGGAATGTCCGCGTACGGCAGCGGCAGTGCCGCAAGCTTGCGCTGCTCCTCAGCCAGATCGCGGATACTCCGTGGCTCGGGCGGATCATCGATCGGGTACGTCGTGCTGCCCTCAGGTGCGTCGTAGTGCACTACCCAGTCAAGGCGCACCCGATGCTCAGGGCGGAAATGCACGACGACGCCGACAGTCGGTTCGATGTAGTCGGGCAGCCGAACGGATCGGTCGGCGGAGGTGATCATCATCTTCTGCCGGAGCCGTGGGACGAAATCTGTCAGGAAGCGAACCTCGTCGTCAGACGGGATCGGCAGCGAGTGAGGATCCACCACGAGCTGCCGCAGCTCGCGGCTCAGCAGCTGTTCCAGCCGTGCCACGATCAGCTCTTGTCCGCTGCCGGCCTCTTCGGCGACGTAGAAGACTCCATGGGCCGGGTCGCCGAGGACACCCACTGACGACAGTTCCAGGTCCCGATCCCCAAGCAGTACGCGCGGACCAACCAAGACTCCGACGGCTGGATCCCGGCGCACGTCCAAGATCACCGACGCCCGCTGCCTGGTCCGGATCGGACCGAGGAGGGGTTTGGCGGCGAGGATGGTGAGACCGACAGTGGCCGCCTGGTCGAGCAGCCCCCAGAAGGCACTGCTGACGGTGCCAAGGGAAAGCCACGCGCTGCGCGGCAAGGCAAAACGCGCGCTTGCACCAGCTGCGGCACGGAACTGGAGCAAGAGCTCGCGCTGTTCGGCCACGTATGAGCGGGCCACAAAATCGAGATCGTCCCATGAGATGCCCGAACGCACCCAGCCTCCGCTGCGGCTGCGTCGTGCCGGTCGGATGCGCAGATCCTGCCGGCCCAGGTACCCCCGAAACGCCGGTATCCGTTCTACTCCGAACTCCAGCGCCAATGGGGCGACATCCGCAGCAGGTACCGGTGGTGCGGCAGCAAGCAGCTTGTCGAGCGTCCTCTCCCACTCGGGTCGTTCGACCGTTGGGCCAGCGACGAGATGGCGAGCGACGATGAGCACGGCAGCCGCGTGTTTGCAGTCGATCCCAACCGGACAGCTGCATTGGCTGCGGTACACGCTGACCGAGCCCGACCGTGAGCTGGCCAAGAAAACCGTGACGGCGTAGTCGTCTCGTACGGTGCCTTTGACCCGACCGGTCACAATCAGTGCGTCGGCATCGAAGTTGACGTCGTAGACGTGCCCCGATTTGGCGTAGACCATGGCTCTGGCGAAGGCCTCGTGACCCACCATCTGGATGATCGCCTCATGATTCAGAAGCGAATTCGATGACGCCATCACGCTTTGCACCTTAGTCGCGGGTGCTCACAAATCAGCGCCGGTGGAGACCGGGACCGACCCCGAGGACAGAGCTTGCGGCCGAGGTGGGACAGTATGTCGGCAGCGCCGTCACCAGGCGCAGGTTTCAGGCAGCGCGGTGCGGGCATAAGGAACTCTGAAACTGCAATACAACGATGTAGGGAGGATCACATGAGCGAGTCACCACAGGGTCCCAGCGAGGGTGTCGAGGATCTGGAGGGTCCCGCCGACGGCGGCGCCTCGGGAGTTCCTGGCATCCAAGACGGCGGAGCTGACGGCGGTGCCGATAGTGGCGCAGATCGCGGTGCGGACGGCGGCGCAGATCTCGGTGCGGACGGCGGCGCAGATGGCGGTGCGGACGGCGGAGCAGATGGCGGTGCGGACGGCGGAGCAGATGGTGGCGCAGACGGTGGCGCCCTTCGCTGAGGACTCCGTCCTTTCTCGACTGGTTGCCGTCGACCGCGACCAGTTCGCAGGTCGGTACTGGGGACAGGAGCCGCTGCTGTCCCCAGCCGCTGATCTTCCCGGCGGTATAACCGAGCTGCTCGATGCGAACGCGATCGACGAACTCGTGTCGAAGCGGGGTCTCCGGACGCCATTCCTACGAGTGGCCAAGAACGGCACCACTCTGGCCGACAGGGCCTTCACCACAGCTGGCGGCGTTGGTGCCGGAATTGCCGACCAGGTGAGCGATGACAGGCTCACCCAGCTGTTTGCCGACGGCTCGACGCTCGTGCTGCAAGCCCTCCATCGCGTTTGGCCGCCCATTCTCGAGTTCTGCCAAGGGCTCGCCGCTGAACTCGGTCATCCGGTCCAGGCCAACGCGTACGTCACGCCGCCACAGAACCATGGCTTCAGCGCTCACTACGACGTACACGACGTCTTCGTCCTCCAGCTTGCAGGTGAGAAACAATGGCGGATCCATCGGCCAGTGCTGGCCTCGCCGCTGCGCGATCAGCCGTGGAACGACCGCAGACCCGATGTTGAGAAACGGGCAACAGAGGCTCCGCTGATGGAGACGTTGCTCAAGCCTGGCGATTGCCTCTACCTTCCCCGCGGCTATCTCCACGCCGCCACGGCACTCGGCGAAGTGAGCACCCACTTGACTCTCGGTATCCATGTCTGGACCCGTTTCGCGCTGGCCCAGCAACTCGTGCATCAGGCCTTGCGGACCCTCGCTGACGATCCAGTGATGCGGGCGTCGCTGCCGCTTGGAGTCGATGTGTCCGACGCCGGTGAGATGCGTCAGGATTTCGACGTGGTTGCTGCTGTGTTGGCGGATTCCATCGAGCATGCAGATCTTGACCAGATGTCAGAGTCGTTGTTACATGATGCTCGGTCAAACCAGCGTGCGGCGCCAATTGGGCCGCTCAAACAGCTTCACGATGCCGAGGCGCTCACCGCCGACACTCGACTTGTGCTTCGCCGCCATCTGGTCGCCTCTGTTGATCACACCGGATCACGCACACTGGTGCGCAGCCGCGCTGGAGATATGACGGTGGCCGAGGATGATGTTGGGCCGCTCCAGGCCCTGCTGACCAATGGGGTAGCTGAGGCCGGCGATCTGGGGCTGGATCTGGCGCGACGCCTGCTGCTCGCCGGCCTGGCCACTACGGAGTGAGTCAACCGGACCCGGCGTTCCGATGCGCGGACGCAGCGCGCATGCGAGCGGATCCCCTGGCCGGTTCGGCCCCTCCGGCGCGCCGCTGGCTGCTACTAGAGCACCCAGGTCCGTGGCGGATCGATGCAGTTGCGGGCTCTGGAATTGACCCTGGTGTCCTCTCGACCTTGGTCAAAAAAGCTGGTGCGGCAACGCGGATCCTGCTCATCCGCCGACCAGGGCGGATCGATCGGCGAGCAGCACGCCGATGGATCCTCTCCGGCCTCGACACGGCAACGGTCACCGGCGGCTGGCGGGACGACCAGGATCTGCTGGCGGCTGCCGACGCGCTGATCGCCGCCTCGCCGCCACCGGACTCACCCGAGCCCCTGATCCTGGTCTGCACGCATGGCGTGCATGACGTCTGTTGCGCCCTTCGAGGCCGCCCGGTGGCCGTGGAGCTAGCGTCACGATGGCCGGAGCACGTCTGGGAATGCAGTCACATCGGCGGCGACCGATTTGCTCCGAATGTGGTCGTGCTGCCTGACGGCTTCTATTACGGCGATCTCGACCCAGCCAGCGCGCTGGACACCGTCGAAGCACACCTGGCCGGTACCGTGCGGCCCGATCGGCTCCGCGGCATGGCGCGTTACCTGCCGCCCGTTCAGGCCGCCGCCATTGCCGCATATGAACGCTACGGACCGCTCAGTCCGTCAGATGTGATCGTGCGGGCCACCGAGCACATCGGGCCGCACCACGGGCACGGATCGGAGACCATCGTCGATCTCGTGATCGAGCCTCAGCAGCGAATGGTGAGGGTCCGGATCCTGTCCATTCGCCGGCCTGACGCCCAGTTAACCTGCCGCGCGGCCCGCGAGACGCCAGCCACTGAGTACCGGATCATTGACATGTCACTACGTTGAGCGACGACGTGTGCTTGCCCGGCACGTGGTCGAAACGCCACGAGATCGGCTGGATATGGTGTCGTGTGCGACTGCTTCCCTGAAGATCGACTCTGAGGAGGAAGACCGTTGCCGGTCTTGCACGTTTCCGTCACCTCACCTCTTTCACCTCATCAGACCCTGCAGCGGCTCATCGATTTCAGCCCTGCGAGAGCTGAGGCTTGGGCTGGGGTGGACGACGACAGCCTGACCGTGCACGGCGCAGGCGAGGGATGGGCGGAGGTCACAGAGGGCAACAGGTTCGCCTGGGAGCGGGAACGCTACACCTGGGATGCTGCCGCCGGCACTGTCTCCGTGGTCACCTTGAACTCCAACATCTGGGCACAGGGCAGCGGCTGGAACTACACGATCATGCCTGACGGCGCCGGCAGCCGGGTCGAGGTCACGGCGGTTCGGAAGGGCTATGGAATGAGGGGAAAGCTCGTCGGCGCCGTGTTGTCGCTGATCGGCAAGCGCCGGATTACTTCCAGCACCACAGCGGCCCTCGCCGCTCGGTAGCTCACCCTGACCATCGTCCGGCCTTTGACGCGCATTGAGCATAAGGTCAGGTGCATGAGCGGCCCGACATTCGAGCACCGAAACGGCATGGAGATTGGCACCTTCGCCGATGCATCGCAGTGGGAAGCCTGGTTGGCCGTGGATGTTTGTCTGTGTTACGGCTGGATCGACAGCCTGCGTCGGAGTGACGAGGGAGGCTATTTCCTGCAGCGGTACTCGCCTCGCCGCCCTGGCAGCCCGTGGTCGAAGATCAACGCTGCCAAGGTCGAGGCATTGATCGCGGCTGATCGGATGCAGCCGGCAGGGCTGGCCGAGGTCGCTGCCGCAAAGGCAAGCGGGCGCTGGCCAGCCGACGTCAGCTGACGGAGTGCCCCGCCGAGGCGCTTGCGTCAATAGCTGATCGTCAGGCTCCCGCATTGGGCGCAGTTTGGGCTGCCCACAGGTCAGGCCCGAAAACCTCATAGCGGATTCGAGCCGGCGGAACACCGCGGTCGAGCAGCGTCGACCTGACGAGCCGCATGAACGGCAACGGACCGCAGGTAAAGACTTGAATGTCGTTCGGAAGCGGAATGTCGCTCAAATCGATGAAACCCTGGCGCGACCGAGTGTCGCCCTCATCGAGGGTTTCGTACCAGGTGTACGACGTGAAGTCGTCGATCTCTCGACCGAGATGCAGCACGGTGTCACGCAAGGCGTGATCTTGGGCGCGTCGGTCAGCATGGGCGACGATCACCGGTCGCTGGGGCTGGGTACGGGCGATGTGTTCGACAATGGGCAGCACCGTGGTGATACCGGCACCGGCGCTGGCCAGCAACAGCGGCGAGTCTGTTGGCGTCAAGACGAAGTCCCCAGCAGGGGCACTGACATCGAGCTGATCACCGATCTCGATCTGATCATGGAGGTAGCTGGAGACACGACCGTCCGGGGCGCCGTTCACACCTCGTACCCGGCGCACAGTGATCTGCAGCCGCGTCCGTACGGCGGTGGAGGACACCGTGTACTGCCTGGGTTGCCGGTCACCGTCGGGCAGGTCGACGAACACCGAGACGTACTGTCCGGGTGCAATGGCCGGGAGGGCGCCGCCGTCTGCTGGTTCGAGCACCAGCGAGATGACGTCAGCGGTTTCCTCGATGCGGCGCACTACCCGGTAGGGACGGGTTGGTTGCGAGGGGTGGACGTTCGCCTCCTGGTAGAGCCGCGCTTCCTCGGCGACCAGCTGGAGTGCGAATAGCCAATAGACCTCGCTCCAGGCAGCGGCGATCTCGGGCGTTACGGCGTCTCCGAGGATCTCGCCGACGGAGGCGAGCAGGTGCTCGCCGACGATCGTGTACTGCTCAGGGCGGATGCCCAGGGAGACATGCTTGTAGGCGATTCGCCGCATGACGTGATCAAATGACGGCGCCTCGGGATCGATCAGCTGCACCGCGTACGCGACAACCGAGCCGGCCAAAGCTTTGCTCTGCTCCCCGGTGGCCTGGTTTCCCTGGTTGAAGACGCGCAGCAGCTCGGGATGGGCGGCAAACATGCGGGGGTAGAACCGTGCCGTGATCTCATCGGCGTGTGCAGCGACCACGGGCGCTGTTGCCTGAACCACGCTCAGTGATTGGTCTGACAAGAGGGACGGTCTCGGGGCTTCAGTGAGATTTGACATGGGTCTCCATTCCGGTGTTCGGGCCAGCACCCCGCATGCCAGAACCCATGTTTTGATGGTGCAACGAGGTCTCGCTAGTGGCTTGATTGACACGCTATCCATACGATGCGTGAGTCAAACCAGGGTCCTTTGACCCGTGCGTTGCTGTCCAACGACGCAAGCTCACTCAAGGAGGCTCAGCCATGGCCAAATTGATCTACACCGCGATTAGCTCACTCGACGGCTATGTTGCCGACGCCGAGGGCAACTTCGATTGGAGCGTCCCGGACGAAGAGGTGCATCGGTTCGTCAACGACCTCGAGCGGCCGATCGGCACCTACCTCTTGGGACGTCGGATGTATGAGGTCATGCGTTATTGGGATAGTGCACCGACTGACAATGAGGAGCCGTCAGCGGGGCAGGAGTACGCGAAGATCTGGCAGGCAACGGACAAGATCGTGTACTCCAAGAGCCTGGACCGGGTGTCTGCAGGCAAGACAAGGATCGAGCGGGAATTCCAACCCGAAGCGATCAAGCATCTGAAGGCGAGCGCGACGCGCGATGTCTCCGTGGGCGGTCCGACGCTCGCTGCGCAGGCAGTGAAGCTTGGTCTGGTCGACGAGTGCCATCTGTTTCTCTCCCCCGTCGTTGTGGGAGGCGGCAATCCAGCCCTGCCCGACAACGTCCGCCTCGGGCTCGAGCTGCTGGACGAGCGCCGATTCGGTAACGGCGTGGTCCATCTCCATTACCGCGTCAAGGCTTGATCACCCAAAGAGCACGGCCCGACGATCGGGGCTACGCAGTATCCGGCCGAAGACGACGGCCAACATGATCACGATGGCGATCACCGCGGCATTGCGGATGGAATTCGAATTCGTGGCCACCACCACCGCGAGCAGCGCCCAGCAGGCCGTGAGGAGGAATCCGACCACCGCCACGAGCCTTGACACGACGAAGAGCGACATGATGGTGGCACTGACGACCAGCACCACGCCGATCTCATTCACCCAGCGCGCGGATGCAGGCATACCCCAGGAACGAAAAGTCGTGGCAAAGCCCACAGCCGCAGCCAAGGTCGCCCACCCCAGATAGATCATCACCGGCAGCCGAAGAAAAACCTCCTCCGCCGTGGTGTTTGCCGGCCCAACCACGAGGAAGGCTCGGGCGGCGATGACCAGATAGATGACCAGGATCACAATCAGGATCTGGGCGAGCCAGAGCGTACGGGTTCCGAAGACCGGCACCCAAAGTGCGCTGGTAGTGAAGGCGCCGAATAACCACCAACCCGTCAGCCGGTGCACCGTACGCTCTCGCTGCTTGGGCAACAGCTGGTAGACGGCAAGCGCCAGGCAGGCTGCGTAGATCAGCCCCCACACGGCGAACGCGTAGTCCGCCGGTGTCACCGGACTGATGTTGGCGTCAGAAATCACACCGGTGTTGGAGTCCGGTCCGAGCGCCCACATAGTCAGTGGAGCTGCGACCGTTTGAGCGACGGCGGTCACGGCGACGAGGATGGCGCGTACGCGGTCACTGGTGCTGGCCATGGCCACATTGTGCCCGTCGAGGCGGACTGACGGTCCCAATGCCGTGAAGATGCGGTCGAGTTAAACCGCGGATGAGCAGCGTGCAGGCGCAGCGCAATGCAGAAATGTTCGCCGCCGGTAAAGGTGGCCGGCGGCCTATGCCGCACCCACGCCTCTGGGGCCTCGTAGCGCCGCACCTTCTCCCAGTGCCGCAGGAGCTGGACGAACGCGTCTTGGGCGATCTCCTCCGAGCGCGCGTAGTCGTGAAGCACGAGGTAGACCGTCCGGACAACCGCGGGGTACTCAGCCGCGACCTCGTCCTGCCGCTCCTCGCACGTTCGCTTGACACTTTGCCTGCCCGCCGCGGCGTTACACCTAGGCCCGGCTGAACGGCGAGCTTTCCCAGACAAGGAAGCCCATAGTGGCGATCCGGCTCGCGACTCGCGACGCCAAGCGCGAGCGCCGCCGTGCGGTGCTGACTCGCGGAACGATCGACCGAGATCCCGTCCGACCGTCGCCAGTCGCGATGATGGACCCAGATCTCGTCGCCGCGATCAGGAGTCTTCCTCTCCAGCAGCGATCGGTGGTCGTGCTCTCCTACTTCGAGGATCGGCCAATGGAGGAGATCGCCGAGATCGCCGGCTGCTCGGTGTCGACCGGCTGGGTCCACCTGCATCGCGCCCGTAAGCGACTCGGCACATTGCTCTCCGAGGAGGTGAACAACGATGTCCATTGACCGCCGTCTGCGCGAAGGTTTGCGGGCGTCCGCCGATGCGCTGACACCCGATCCCGTCGTCGCCCTGCACACCGTCGAACGAAAAACCCAGCGGCAGAGACGGCGGATTCTCGCCGTTCAGCTGGCCGCCGCCGCGGCGGCGATAGCGCTTCTGATCGTCACGGTGACGTGGTCCGTCACTCAGCTGCGCGGGCCCGCCTCAGTAGCGCCGCCCGCGCCAGCTTCACCTCTGGCTGGCGAGTATGTCGTCGACATCGGCGAGTCCACAGTGACCCGCACCGAGGGCATGGTGGGCAGGTGGATCGTCAGGCTTGTTGCCGACGGGGCGGTCGTGTTCGTGCCGCCAGACTCGTTCCAGGGAAGCCGGACCGGTACGTCATACCAGGTCGACGGGGATCAGTTGCGCACCAACGCCTTCGTCAACGATTTCTGCGACTCCGCGAGCGCCGGTGTACCCGTCGGCACCTACCGGTGGATTCGCACGGCCTCGACGCTACGGTTCACCGTCGTCAGCGATTCATGCGAAGCTCGCCGGCTGTTCTTCGCGGCTCACGTCTGGGAGAGAGTGCCGTGATAAGACACACGAGGAATAGACGACCCACGATCCTGTGGCTGCCTTCGGTTGTAGCGGTAACGCTGGTCACAGTGGGATGCACCGTCACCGACAACAAATCCGATCCGGACCGGGTGGTCGAGTATGCCAGCACGGTCTGTCCTGCGGACATCAGCGCAGTAATCGTTGCAGACGCCACGTGCGGGTACCTGACCGTTCCGGAGAACCGCGGGCGTCCCGAGTCCGACCAGACCGTCAAGCTACTCGTTACGCGCATTCAGCCGCCGGAGCCATCGACAAAGGAGCCGATGTTCGTTGCTGGAACAGACCTCGGCAGCAGCTCGGACTATGGCGGCATCGCCCCACTCGCGCAACGGGTCGGTCGCGACGTGATCCTCCTGGCTCCCAGGGGAAGCGGGCACTCGGAGCCAGCCCTGGAGTGCCCGGAGGTGGAGAAGGTAGGCGACGGCGATCTCGCGAACCCCACTGACGACCCTGTCACGCGGACGGCCTTCCTCGATGCGGTGGGCTCCTGCCACCGGCGCCTTACCGACGCCGGTGTGGACGTGTCCGCGTACAACGTCACGGAGATGGCGGCCGACGCGGAGGACTTACGCCAGGCACTCGACATCGACACATGGAACGTCATCACGTACGGCACGGCCTCGCGGATCGCGATGGAAATGCTGCGCACCGCGCCGGAACCGATCCGGACGATGACCCTCGACTCACCCGAGCTTCCGGGCACCGATCAAAGCCTGCGCAGACGACTCCGCCTGCCGTGCCCAATATCCCGAGGTGCGCGAGTCTTTCGCCCGCGCCCTCAGCACCGTGGACAGCAAACCAGTCACGCTGACCCTCGCCGACCAGCCACCGGACGATCGTAGCGTCTCCGTACGCGTCGACCCCGCCTGCGTCGATAATCCAGCGATAGACCCGGCCGGCACGGACTGTTTTGCTGGCACTCGGGTTGCGTGGGATCTGAATTGAAGACACGGCCGCGTACAGAATTCCTCGTTGAGTACGACGAATCTGGCGGCACTTTGATCATCGAGTGCCGGCCTGGGCCGATGGCAAACGGATCCGATCACGTCAGTGTTGCGGTAATGGCAACCAGCGGCAGGAGGCTCGAACCGATGTCGCCTATGACACTGTCTCCCTTTCGGGGGTAGTAGCCCCGCATATCGGCCACGGCCATGATGATTCCTCCGAGAAACATGTAGACGCAACCGGCCAGTACAAGCGTCCCGCGCACAATGTCGTTACCGGTGTGCAAAATGACCAAGCCAAGGATGGTCCCGAGACCGGCCACGAGGTTTCGAGCGCCGACAACGAAAGCCCACAATCTGATATCAGCAATGTTCTCGGCGCGAATCCTCAAGAACCTCTGCACCGCTGGCCGTTCAATCAGAAAGAGCTGCATCGGAGCCACCGCGATGTAGATGAGCGCGCCGATCAATGCCGCCAGCTGGGCGACCATGTTCATGGGGTCACCGCTGCAAGGTCGAAGCCGGCAAGGGGTTACATCATGGCGAGTGTCGGGCGAGAGTCGGGCCCCGGTCGCGGCTCAATGTCCGTAGGTCAGCCGGCGATCGCTGTCGTCGGTCCAAGTGGGGAGCTTCGCGCGGCTACGCCGGCAGGTCAGGAATGGCGGGAGCGGCTTGATCAGATCGCACCTGGCCGGTTCATGCTAATGATGCAGGTCATGGCGATGGGTGCTCGGTCAGCCTCTTCGGGCGGCTTTCGGACCAGAGTGCGAGATGCGCGCGGTCAGGGGGCGACTCTGGAGGCCAGCCCGCTCATCGGCGGGGACGAAGATCAAATTGCAGTCACCCATCGAGCCAGCAAGCGGTGATCATCTGATCAGCCTGCTGTTTGCGGCGTACGGTCTGACAGCCCGCGAGCGCGAGATCTGCCGCAAAGTGATCGCGGGACACTCGACCGGCGACATCGCCGAACGGCTCTTCATCTCCAGCAACACCGTTCAAGACCATTTGAATCAGTGTTCGGCAAGGTAGGCGCACGCAGTCGCGGCGAGCTCGTCGCTCGGCTGCGGCCTGACAGCCCAGCGCAGACCGAGCGAGCGATCACTCCTTGATGTGACGCGCCAGGAGCGTGAGATCGGCCGGACTGAGGCGGTCATTTGCGGCCTTGGCATGGTGCCAGAAGGGGTAGGGCAGTGGCTGCGCGCTGACTTCGTCCAACCGATCCATCTCCTCCGCCGACAGCGTCAGATCGGCGGCAGCCAGGTTGTCCGCTAGCTGGTCTTCGGTGCGGGCGCCGACGATCACGGTGGTCACGGCCGCCTTGGCCAAGGTGTACGCGAGCGCCACCTGAGCGGCGGAGACTCCGCGATCTTCACCGATCGCTACCAGCACCTCGACGGTGTCGTACAGCTTGTCCTCGTCGTACACGGGAGGCTCACTCCACTCGGTCAGATGGCGACTGCCGGGCGGCGCCTCTCTATCGCGGCGGTACTTACCCGACAGCAAACCACCCGCAATCGGGCTCCAGACCAGGATGCCGAGACCCTGGTCCACCGCAAGTGGCACCAGCTCGTTCTCGATATCGCGAGCCTGCAGCGAGTAATAGACCTGGTTGCTGACGAATGGTGTCAAACCCTCGCGATCGGCAATCCACAGCGCCTTCATGAGTTGCCAGGCCGCGTAGTTGGAGCAACCGATGTAGCGCACCTTGCCCGACTGCACCAGGTGATCAAGAGCGCTCAGCGTCTCCTCGAGCGGGGTTTGCCCATCCCACTCGTGCACCTGATAGAGGTCGATGTAATCGGTGCCGAGCCGGCGCAGGCTGTTTTCAGCGCCGCGGATGATGTGATGCCGTGACAGCCCCATGTCGTTGGGACCATCGCCCATTTTCATTCGGACTTTGGTTGCGATGAGCACCTCGTCCCGGTCGGAGCCGAGTGCCTTGCCGAGGATTTCTTCGGATAGCCCGTCGGAGTACACATCCGCGGTGTCGAACAGGTTGACGCCGGCGTCGCGCGCCAGCCCGATCTGCTTTCGGGCCCCTTCGACATCGATCTGACCCACAGGAGAGGCCCATCCAGTGCCGCCGAAGCCCATGGTGCCGAGGGTGATGGTTGAAACACGAAGGCCGCATCGGCCAAGCTGTCGATACTCCATGTCGCGGAGTCTAGGGCCAGGGCTCGACCGTCCCGCGCTGGCCTGCAGGGTTCTGTCTTCCGCGGCCTCGACTCAGAGTTGCTCGTCTCGGCGACAGTGATCGGAAACCTGACCCCAGTGATCCGGCGGCCGTGCAGGGTTGACCCCGAGCTGTACCAAGCTTGCTCACGCGGTACACGGCATGCACGCCATGCACAGCGGGGGTATTCCACGCAGCGTGGGATACCGACAGGTCGCCGGGCACGTACGGCCGAGGCGCCCAGTCGACTACATCTCGCCGGCGGAGACGTTGATGACGTTGCCGTCCGGATCGGTGAACCAAACCGACTTCATGTCCTCGCCCGCCATGGAGGCAACGCCCTCGTTCCACTCCAGGCCCTCGGCATCGAATGTCAAGAACGAGACGCCCTTTTCACGCAGCGCCCGCACCTCGTCATCGAAGGCCGACAGCGGCACGTCGAAGCTCACCGCGGTGGCTTTGTTGGTGCCGGCGTATTCGGACTCGTAGAGGAACACCATTGCGGCGCCGGACTTGTAGGACACGCCAGCCACGCTTTCCCGCTCTGGCGTAAACCCAAGCGTGTCCTCGTAGAAGGCGCGGGCGTTGGGCAAGTCCCGCGTCGGAAGAGTTGCGACTGGTGTGTGCTGTGACAACATCGAAATGCCTTCCTCGATCGGCTGTGGTCTGACGGTACGGCACGGCCTCGAAGCCGGGGTCTAGGGACCCTCCCGTAGTGCGGTGAGCACGTGCACGGCGAGAGGATCTCGCTTTCCCTTCAGTTGAAGGTCTCCCAACGGCGTCGTGACCGCCTCGGGGAGCATCGCCTTGGTGTCTGGGCCGATCGCCACACCACCCGCCGGCGCCTGGCTCTCGATGCGGGCGGCGATGTTGACGGTGTCACCCACGATCGTGTGGGTACGTCCGCCCTGGGCACCCAGCAAACTCACCGAGACTGGTCCGGAGTTGATCCCAACCCGGAACCGCGGCCAGTCAGGATGATCTTTCAGAAGGCGAGCGGTCGCTTTCTGGAGCGCGAGGCCGGCGCCTGCTGCACGTTTCGCATGATCAGGCTGATCACCGCGCTTGTTGAAGGTCACCATGAGCGCGTCTCCGATGATCCGGTCGACATCGCCGCCGTAGGGTGTCTTGACCGCCGGCACCGCAGCCGCGAAGCACTCGTTGAGCATCCTCGTCACCTCTTCGGGCTGGTGCGTCTCGGAGAAAGCGGTGAACCCCTGCAGGTCGGCAAACAACACGCTGATGTCACGGTTACCGGCGCTGGTTTGTGAAAGATAGAGCTCTGCGAACCGCTCCTCGCGCCAGGAGGCGCGGGCGCTCAGGGCGACGAGACCAAATGCGGCAAGAAGCAGCACGTGCCACTCCCACCACGAAAGGCGCCAGTTGCGGGCAAAGACAATTGCGATCATGGACTCCGCGAGGAGGATGAACGCCGATGGCACGGCCAACAACATCAAGGAGGGTTGGCGACGCCACAGCTGGATGTAGCGCACTGCGCTCCATGCGTAGAGCAGTACCGCGGGCACCGCGAGCCAAAGCGGCAAGCCCTCGGCGAACTGTGGCGGGCGGTTGAGCGGCGGCAGCTCAGCAACAGACCACACTCCCCACAGGACCATCAGGCCAAGTAGTGCCAGTCGTAGGCGTTTACCGAGCCGCACGTTGCGGACCGCGCCATCCCCAGACAGTTCCCGTGTCGACAGCGCCGCGAATATTGATCCGAGGGCGACGCCCACCGGAGTGGCAATCGCGAAACCGGTGTTGCTCTTGGCAAGCAAGATACCCGGAGTCGCCAGTGCGTGCAGCGCGAGGAATCCGGCCGAGGACAAGAACGCGAGCGAGACGTAGAGCAGGCGTGCATCCCCGCGGCGTCCCGCCGCCTCGCCCGTTGCGTACGCCAGCACGGCCGAGATGATCGCCGTACCCAGCACCAACCAGAAGTGCGCGGGATGATTCTCCCACCGGATGTCGAGGCCGGGCCGTCGGAGCAGGAGCAGCAGACCGAGCAGTGGCACCGCCAAGATCCCGGCAGTCAGGCCGATACGCGTTGCGGCGCGCATGGATCAATCACCTCAGCTCTGCGGTGTGGCGAGGAACTGGTGAATTTCCGAGACGACAACGGAGCCTTCTCCGACCGCGGATGCCACTCGTTTGACCGAGCCGGAGCGGACGTCTCCGACTGCAAACAGTCCCGGGATACTCGTTTCATGAGGATGCGGCGAGCGTGCGAGGTTCCAGGAAGGGCAGGCCGCTGCCTCGGCCCCCGTATAGAGAAAGCCGTAGGAGTCGCGGTCGACCTCAGCAGGAAGCCAGTCCGTCCGTGGCCTTGCCCCGATCATCACGAAGAGACTCGCCAAGGGCAGGTGCTGCTCCTGCCCGCTCCTGCGGTCGCGCAGTGTTATCCATTCCAGCTGGCCGTCGCCGTGCCCGCCGACCACTTCGGTGTTCACGTGGACCTTGATCATCGGCAGGGCAGAGATGGCGTCGACCAAGTAGGCCGACATGCTGTCCGACAGCTTGGATCCTCTTGCGATCAAGTCCACGGTGGCGCAGTACCTGGCCAGGTGCAGGGCGGCCTGTCCGGCGGAGTTGCCAGCGCCGACAATGCCGGCACGTAGACCGGTCAGCGCCTGGGCCGCCGAGACGCTTGATCCGTAATACACACCCTGACCACTGAGCTCCTCCAGGCTCGGGACTCCGATGCGTCGGTACGAGACTCCGGTCGAGATCACCACTGCACGGGCCCGGACCTCACCGACATCTCCAACCTGTGCCAAGAACCCGCCGCCTTGCGGCGTGAGCCCTTCCACCTCTCGGGTGACAACGAAGCGGGCGCCGAAAACCCAGGCCTGTTGATACCCGCGCTGCACCAGCTCCGCGCCGCTGAGCCCCCGGGAAAAACCTAGGTAATTCCGGATCAGGGAACTGGACCCGGCTTGGCCACCGATTGCCTCCCGTTCCACGATGACGGTTCGGATTCCTTCCGATGAGGCGTAGACGGCCGTTCCGAGTCCCGCTGGTCCTGCCCCGACGACCAACAGATCAAAGTTGCGGTCCACATCGGCCAAGGTCGTCGGAATGCCCCAGGCCTCGAGGATCTCTGCGTCGGTCGGATCAATCAGGTGGGTGCCGCCGATGGCTGGCATCCATACCGTCACCTCGCCTTTCGGGTGACCGATCTCCTCCAGAACCTTCTGCCCGAGTTCGGAGGTACGGGAACGAAACGTGTGCGGGATGCCATTCCGGCTCAGCAGGTCGCTTACGGCGTACGCGCGTCCGCTGTGCTGCGCTGCCACGACAACGACTTCACGCATGTTCGTTGGCTCGCTGCGCGACCATTCCATGACGAACTCGGCGATGACGCGGTGAAACAGCTCGTCGGGCGTGATCCAGGGTTTGAGCACGTAGTAGCTGATGTCGCCGACAGCCATGCTCCGCAAGATCTTCTGTGCCGACTCGGGATGTGCCCAAGCGCCCCAAGCCACCAGCAGCGCGCGTTTCGCGTTTGGGTGGAGACTCCTTGCTGTCTCAAAGATCTTGGCCCGAGCGTCGTCGGAGAACGATTCATCGACCAAGACAACAGCCGCTCTCTCGCCCCGGTCTTTGGCTCCCTGGAGTGTGCGTACCCCGTCTTCGGGAAGCAGCTCACCGCGTACCCGGAAGTCAGCCCCGAACGCCCGCTGCAGCTCCCCCTCGATCCTTCCCAGCTGACGCGCGTCTGCATCGACCGCCAACAGCAGCGGCCGGTCACCCCACTCCGCGACAGCCATGACACCAGGCTAGGCAACAGAGCGATCGCTGTGTGGAATGGCCCTCCCCCATCCCGACCGTCACCGAAAACTGCGGACAAATTGCAGTCCTGAATCTCTTCAAGATGCAATCTGCCCGCAGTTTCTCTTGTTCCTCTTTCGGTGCCCTAAAGGGCGACCGATGTGATCAGTAACCCAACTGCTGGACTGAGGCCACGTTGTCCTTGGTGACGGTGGTGGCTGGCAGTTCGATATAGCTCGGCACCTCGGGCTCCACCAGCTCGCTGAGGCCCTTACGCTCGGCGATCAGCTTGGCCAACGAGACCGCCGACCCAGACATCGAGGGGTTATAGAGGAAGGTTGCCCGGTACAGGCCGCCTTCGGCGATCAGGTTCATCGCGTCCTTGGAACCACCGGCCCCGGTGATGAACATCTCGTCCTCCCGGTTGGCGGCGCGGATGGCCTGGACGGCGCCCATGGCCATGTCGTCGTCGTGTGTGTAGACCGCCTTGATGTCTTTCTGGCCTTGGAGCATGGTCTCCATTACCTGCAGGCCCTTGTCGGGTAGGAAGTCGCCCGGCTGGCTGGCGACGATCTTGATGCCGCCGTTGCACCGCTTGATGCCGTCGGTGAAACCCTTGGTACGCTGCTCGGTCACCGAGATGCCGGCGACACCCTGGATCTCGACAACGTTGCCCTGGCAGTTCAGCTCGTTGGCGATGAGGTCTGCGGCGGACTTGCCGATGCCGTAGTTGTCGCCGCCGATCCAGGTCCGGTATGCCGCCGGCGTGGAGAACTCTCGGTCAACGTTGACGACCGGGATGCCAGACTGCATCGCCTTCTGCGCCACCGGGGTGAGCGGACCACCCTCGTGCGGAAGGATGACCAGCACGTCCGGCTTCTGGCTGATGAGTGACTCGACCTGTGAGACCTGAGCGGCCGAGTCGTTGGTGCCCTCGGTAAGGATCAGCTCGACCTCCAGCTTGTCCGCGGCAGTACGGGCGTTGTCGGTGATGGCTTTGAGCCAGCCGTGGTCGGCGCCGGGGGCGCTGAAGGCGACCTTGACGGGGCGGCCGCTGACGCCGCCGGGTTGCTGAGCCTGCGTGTTCTGCTGCCCAGCCGGCTCTTGTGGCTGCTCAGGTTGCTGAGCCTCCTCGGTGCAGGCGGTGAGTGCCAGAGTTGTCAGGGCAACCCCGAGGACGAGTATTCGAGGGAGCTTCATGTGCTCTCCTTTCCTTACTAAATGCGGCTCCTCCTGGGAGCCTGGGCGGCGGAACAAAGACGGTAGGGCCGATCAATCGCGGCGCTGCAGCGCCACGGCGACCAGGATGAGTAGGCCCTTGACGACGCCTTGGATCTCGGTAGGCATGTTGAGCAGGTTCAGCAGGTTGAAGATCAGGCCGAAGGTGATCACGCCGAAGAAGGTGCCCGTCACCGTCGCCTTGCCGCCGGTCAGCGCGGTCCCGCCAATGACCACGGCGGCGATCGCGTCCAGCTCGACCAGGTTCCCCACGACCGGTGAAGCGCTGGCTAGTCTCCCCGAGAGCAGGATGGCCGAAATCCCAACGCACAGCCCGGTGAGCACATAGACCGCGAAGATCACCCGACCGGGACGAATGCCCGCGATCCGGGCGGCGCTGCGGTTTCCGCCGACAGCGACCGCTCGTCGGCCGAATGTGGTCCGGTTCAACACCACCCAGCCGACGACGGCGACGATGACGAAGATCAGAGCAGGAACAGGTATGCCGAGCACCCGCCCGCTGCCGAACCATTGCAGGATGTCCAGTTCGATCAGGCTGATGGGCGTCCGCTCAGCCATCCACAAAGCCAAGCCGCGGGCTATGGTCAGCATGGCCAGGGTTGCGATGAACGGGACCACCTTGCCCCAGACGATGGCCGCGCCGTTGATCGCGCCGATCAGTAATGCCATGGCGAGGGCGCCGATCATGAACATCCATGAGCCGTACGGCATCAACAGCCCTCCGGCAATGCTTGCCGCAGCTAGCGCCGACCCGACCGACAGGTCGATGCCTCCGGTGGCGATCACGAACGTCATGCCGATGGCGATGATGCCAGTGATGCTGGCTTGGGTGAGCACGTTGAGCAGGTTGTCGCTGGTCAGGAAGACGCCAGGCCTGATGATCACCCCCACAATGATCAGAGCAATGATCACAATCGGCAGCACCAGCTCCTGGACGGGCACTTGGCGCAAGCGGCCCCGAGCGTCGACCGCGGTGGTGTCGGTGTCGACGGCCATTTCCTCACCCTGCTTTCGTTGTGTGATGAACCGGGACGGCCGACTGCAGCACGTCCTCCTCGGTGCTGGTCGCGCCGTCGAGTTCGTCGACAATGTGACCCTCACGCATCACCAGTACGCGGTGGCAGAAGCCGAGCAGCTCGGCCAGCTCACTGGAGACCATGACGATGCCGATGCCGTTTGCAGCCAAGTCGGCGATCACTCGGTAGATCTCCGACCGGGCGCCAACATCGACGCCACGAGTCGGCTCGTCCAGTAACAGCACGCGGCAGGAGCGCAACAGCCAGCGGGCCAGGACCGCCTTCTGCTGGTTGCCCCCGGAGAAAAGCCGCGCCGCACGCTCAGGCGCATCGGGCTGGGTGTTCAGTGACCGTAGATGGCGGGCGGCGTCGCGGCGCTCACTGGCCAAATCAGTGAACGGGCCGCGCCGGAACCGGCTGAGGTCCGCGATCGAGGTATTGCGGACCATGCTCCAGTCCAGCCACAGCCCCTCGGACTTTCGCTCTTCTGGCGCCAGGCCGAGGCCTGCCCGGATAGCCAGGTCCGGCCTGCCGGGCGGGAGTCGTCGACCACCGACCTCCACCTCGCCAGACTGGACAGGATCCAGGCCGTAGATCAGGCGCAGCAGTTCGGTACGGCCTGAGCCGACCAGCCCGGCCAGACCGAGGATCTCGCCCTCGCGCAGCGTGAACGAGGCATCGACGACGTCCGGCGTGCGGGTCAGCCCCCGCACCTCCAGCACGGTCGTGTCGCGGGACGGGCCGCGGTCAGGGAACAGCGCCTCCATGCGCCCGCCGACCATGTGTCTGATCAGGGTGTCGACGGGCGTGTCCGGGGGTAGCTCGGTGGCTACCGTCCGGCCCTCCTTCAGCACCGTTACGACGTCGCCCAGTTGTCCAACCTCGCCGAGCCGGTGCGAGATCCAGATGACTCCGACTCCTTCGGCGGTGAGCCGTCGCACCACCCCGAACAACGCTTCCACCTCGACGTCATCTAGCACCGCCGATGGTTCGTCGAGGATCAGCAGCTTGGCTGAGTGGGAAAGCGCTCGGGCCATTGAGACCACCTGCTGCTGCGCCGGCCGCAGGGTGCTGACCTCCGCCGTCGGAGAGATGCCCTCGTCCCCGAGCCGGGCGAACAGCGCCTTGGTCTCGCGGTGCATCGCCGCCCGGTTCAGCAGCGGACCACGCTTGTGCTCGTGGCCCAGAAAAACGTTGTTCGCGACCGACAGGTGCGGAACGAGGTCCAGCTCCTGGTAGATAGTGGCGATGCCGCGGGCGATTGACGCATTCGGATCCCCGACCGGTAGCAGGTCGCCTTCAAACCGAACTTCGCCCGCAGTCGGCTCCACCAGCCCGGAAACGCACTTGATCAGCGTCGACTTGCCGGCGCCATTCTGGCCGATAAGGCAATGCACCTGACCGCTGGTCACCGTCAGGTCGACGCCGCCGAGGGCACGTACACCGGGATAGTCCTTGACCAGCCCGCGAACCTCCAGCAACGGGCCAGATGCGTCGCTCATCTGCTCCTCCGGTATCCGCTAGGCCCGTCGACACGCCTCGCGGCACGCACACACCGTAGCTGGGACTGAAGCTACCTAGGCTCGGTATGTCCTGCAGCAAATTCGTCGTCACAACTTGGTCACACGGATCACTGAGCTCAACGCCCACCCCGGCGTTGGCCATCGTCCCTCGCGTATCGCCCCCGCAGCGAGACGGCATTACCGTTTCCGCGTGACCACTTTCGCGCTGATCGGCAGTGGCTGGCGGGCGCGGATGTTCCTCAAGGTGGCGGGTGAGCTGGGCACGATCCGCTGCGGAGGGGTAGTGGTGCGGACCCGGCGCCGCCTGGAAGTGCCAACTTTCACATCGCTTGACGCGTGTCTGCGCGAGCTCCCCGTCGACTTCGTGCTAACCGCTACGCCGGGGTCTGTCACGCCGCAGGTCATCACCGATGCTGTTGACCGAGGGCTGCCGGTGCTGGCTGAGACCCCACCCGCCGCTGATCTCGACGGGCTTCGCACGCTGTGGTCGGCGGTGGGCGACTCCGGGCTGGTCCAGGTGGCTGAGCAGTACCCGATGATGCCTTCGCACGCCGCCCGCGCGGCCCTTGTGACCACCGGCGCCATCGGTACGCCCACCCAGGTACAGGTCTCCTCCACCCAGCAGTACCACGCCGTTGCACTGATGCGGGGCCTGCTCGCCGCCGGCCGGGGGTCAGTCGCAGTTCGGGCCACTCGGTTCACCGCACCACTCATCCATCCGTTGAGCCGTA